>NZ_JBVVPW010000047.1:8094-43090 GCF_055811385.1 Mesorhizobium sp. WSM4849 | reverse complement strand
CCATTTCGCCTTGCTCAATTCGATGACGGCGACGATCGTGTTATCCTGTTCGAGAGCGGTAAGGGACCGGCTCGTGTTAAAAGATTGCGACATGGGGCGCCTCCTTCTGATAGTGGTTTTGACAGCGCCGAAGGATGCCACACCCTCGCCGCTCGCCCCATAGCATCCAGTTTGACCATGATCTTTTCCGAAAACCGGTTTCCACTTTTCGCTGACGCGGACTTTCGGTTCGGGGCCTACTCCAGCCATTCGGTGATGAAGCTGCCGTTTTCGTGGATGTCGGTGGTCTCCAGCGGACCTGGGCCGAGATTGGTGAATTTGTGCGGCGTGTTCGGCGGCACGATCAGGATCTGGCCGGCCGACGCCTCGATCTGCTGGTCGCCGACGGTGAACAGGCCGGTGCCAGTGCGGATGATGAAAATCTCGCAATAGGGATGCATGTGCAGCCGCGGGCCGCCGCCGATCTCCGGCAGGTAGTTGAAGATCAGGCAGCTTCTGGAGCCGTACGCGCCGCACTGCAGTTCGCCCTGCCAATGGTCGGGGCAGCGGTCGGGCGTCCTGGCCCATTTGTCGCGGTCGATGACATGCGCCATGAGCCGAGGATAGACCGAGGCTGGGTCTCCTGTCGAGGCAAACACCGGCGCCGGTTTTGCCATTGTTTTCCTGTGGTTTCGCCCTCTTCGCCGCCATGCCGCCCGACGCCGAATTGCGTCCCCGCGACAATCTGCCCTTGTGCCTTCACCCGTCTGGACAAAAACGGGCTTCACGCATAAACCGAAGGCCAATTGCCGGAGGAATTCGCTAGCCTGTTCGCCATGCGCTGTCGGGTTGGCGTGAAAGAGCGGGGAACAAGCCTCGGCCACCGGCACGGAAGAGGCGAAAGGATCAGGCACCCGTGAGCGCAACCGACATCCAGGATCCCAACCGTCGTGATTTTCTCTATGTCGCCACGGGCATGGCCGCGGTGGTCGGCGCGGGTGCCGTCGCTTGGCCGTTCATCGACCAGATGCGCCCGGATGCCTCGACGCTGGCGCTGGCCTCGGTCGAGGTCGACGTCTCCTCGCTGACGCCGGGAATGTCGCTTGTCGTGAAATGGCGCGGCAAGCCGGTGGTGGTGCGCAACCGCACCGAACAAGAGATGAAGGATGGCGAGGCGGTCAATCTGGCCCAGCTCAAGGATCCGCTCGCCCGCAATGCCAATTTGCCGGCCGATGCGCCGGCGACGGACGCCAACCGCACCATGCCGGGCAAGGAGGCCTGGATGGTGATGGTCCAGGTCTGCACCCATCTCGGCTGCATACCGCTCGGCCAGGAAGGCGAGTTCGGCGGCTGGTTCTGCCCGTGCCACGGTTCGGTATACGACACCGCCGGCCGCGTCCGCGGCGGGCCGGCGCCGGAGAACATGTCGGTGCCGGTGTTCCAGTTCATTTCCGACACCAAGATCCGTATCGGCTGAGGCTAAGGGATATTTCGATGAGCGAGGGACACTCGACCTATACGCCCAAGACCGGTATCGGACGCTGGTTCGACGCCCGCATGCCGCTGCCGCGGCTGGTCTATGACAGCTTCGTCGCCTATCCGGTGCCGCGCAACCTCAATTATGCGTGGACCTTCGGCGGCATCCTGGCGACCATGCTGGCGGCGCAGATTCTGACCGGCATCGTGCTGGCCATGCACTATGCGGCGGACAGCACTCTCGCCTTCGATTCGGTCGAGAAGATCATGCGCGACGTGAATTCGGGCTGGCTGTTGCGCTACCTGCATTCGAACGGCGCGTCGTTCTTCTTCGTCGCCGTCTACATCCACATCTTCCGCGGCCTCTACTACGGTTCCTACAAGGCGCCGCGCGAGCTTCTGTGGATCCTCGGCTGCATCATCTACCTCCTGATGATGGCGACTGGCTTCATGGGCTATGTGCTGCCCTGGGGGCAGATGAGCTTCTGGGGCGCGACCGTCATCACCGGCTTCTTCAGCGCCGTCCCGCTGGTCGGCGAGTGGATCCAGCAGCTTTTGCTCGGCGGCTTCGCTGTCGACAACCCGACGCTGAACCGCTTCTTTTCACTGCACTATCTTCTGCCGTTCATGATCGCCGGCGTCGTCGTGCTGCATATATGGGCGCTGCACGTGGTCGGCCAGTCGAACCCGACCGGCATCGAGGTCAAGTCGAAGACCGATACCGTCGCCTTCACCCCTTATGCGACCATCAAGGACGCGTTCGGGATGCTCGTGTTCCTGTTCATCTTCGCCTACTTCGTCTTCTACCTGCCGAACTTTCTCGGCCATCCCGACAACTACACAGTCGCCGACCCGCTGAAGACGCCTGCCCATATCGTGCCGGAATGGTACTTCCTGCCGTTCTACGCGATCCTGCGCGCCATCACCTTCAATATCGGGCCGATCAACTCCAAGCTCGGTGGCGTGCTCGCGATGTTCGGCTCCATCGCCATGCTGTTCCTGGTACCGTGGCTCGACACCTCAAAGGTGCGCTCGGCGGTCTACCGGCCCTGGTACAAATTGTTCTTCTGGCTGTTCGTGATCGATGCCGTCCTGCTTGGCTGGCTGGGTTCGCAGCCGGCCGAGGGCAGCTATGTCTTCATGGCGCAGATGGCGACATTGTTCTACTTCGCCTTCTTCCTGGTCGTGCTGCCGGTGCTTGGCCTGATCGAGACCCCGCGGCGGTTGCCGAATTCGATCACCGAGGCGGTACTCGAGAAGAACAAGGGTGGCGGTGGCGGGCATCCGGCTCGCGCGACAGCCGCACCGGAAGCCAAGGGCTGAGCATGTTGCCGAAAAGTGGAGACCGGTTTTCGGACAAGCTCATGCTCGAGACGACGACGGCGCGGCAGAGAATCTCAAGGGGATTTGGCATGAAGACGATTCTCACCTCGCTGGCGCTGCTCGGCCTTGTGTTGGCAGGCACTGCGGCCTCGACCACCGGGGCCATCGCCCAGGAGGAGGCGCACAACGAAGCCCAGCCGACGCATTTCCCGATACACGAGCCGAAGGAGATGGACTGGAGCTTCGCCGGGCCGTTCGGCACGTACGACAAGGCGCAGCTGCAGCGCGGACTGAAGGTCTACAAGGAAGTCTGCGCGGCCTGCCATTCGATGAAATTGGTGGCGTTCCGTACACTGGAAGACCTTGGCTATTCGGAAGCGCAGGTCAAGGCGCTGGCCGCCGAGTACACGATCAATGACGGTCCCAACGATGCCGGCGACATGTTCGATCGTCCCGGCATACCGTCCGACCATTTCCCGGCGCCGTTCCCCAACGAGCAGGCAGCGGCGGCCGCCAATGGCGGGGCTGCCCCGCCCGACATGTCGCTGCTGGCCAAGGCGCGCGGCGTCACGCGCGGTTTTCCGCGTTTCGTCTTCGACATCTTCACGCAATACGCCCAGGGCGGTCCCGACTATATCCACTCGCTGCTGACCGGCTATGACGAGCAGCCGCCAGCGGGCATGGAGATACCGGAAGGCACCCACTACAATCCGTACTTCATAGCGGGCGTGTCGCTGAAGATGCCCAACCCGCTTTCCGACGACCAGGTGACCTATGACGACGGCTCGCCGCAGACGGTCGACCAGTATTCCCGCGACGTGTCGGCCTTCCTGATGTGGGCAGCCGAGCCGCATCTTGAAGCCCGCAAGAAAACCGGCTTTCGCGTGCTGGTTTTCCTGTTGCTGTTCGGCGCGCTGGTCTATCTGACCAAGCGCAAGGTGTGGGCCGGCGTGGCGCATTGAGCTACGCAAACCCACGAGACTGAAAGGGCGTCGAAAGACGCCCTTTTCGTATTCCGAAGGCGGCCGGCTCAGTCCTTTGCCGGACAATTTTCTTCCAGGCGCCACATCGCGGTAGCCGTCGCCGGCCGCGCCGGGTTACGATCGGCCAGAGTTCCTTTTCACGTCTTCAAGTCGAATCGGACGAATGCCCGGAGAGCCGCCCATGAAACCTTCGCTCGAAGACACGCTGCTTGCCGCGATCCGCACCATTCCGGACTATCCCAAACCGGGCATCCTGTTTCGCGACATCACCACGCTGCTAAGCAATGCGCGCGCCTTCCGCCGCGCCATCGACGAGCTGGTGCATCCCTATGCCGGCCAGAAAGTCGACAAGATCGCCGGCATCGAGGCGCGCGGCTTCATCCTTGGCGGCGCCGTCGCCCATCAGCTCTCGGCGGGCTTCGTGCCGATCCGCAAGAAGGGCAAGCTGCCTTACGAGACGGTGCGCGTCGCCTACAGCCTCGAATATGGGCTGGACGAGATGGAGATGCACAGGGACGGCGTGTCTCCGGGTGAAAAGGTGATCCTGGTCGACGACCTGATCGCCACCGGCGGCACGGCGGCGGCGGCGGTCCAGCTGTTGCGCCAGATCGGCGCCGACATTCTCGCCGCTTGCTTCGTCATCGACCTGCCGGACCTCGGCGGCCGCGACAAGCTCGAAGCACTCGGCGTGCCGGTCAGGACGCTGATCGGGTTTGAAGGGCATTGATACGCTTTTTCCTTCTCCCCTTGTGGGAGAAGGTGGATCGGCGCGCAGCGCCGAGACGGAAGAGGGGTGTTGCACGGAGTGCCACAGTGCCAGGCTGGAACACCCCTCATCCGACCGAGCTTCGCTCGGCCACCTTCTCCCACAGGGGGAGAAGGAAGAAACTACCCCATCTTGACCAGCACGGCGCTTTCGAACTCGATGACCTTGTCGCCGGTCGAATCGAAGGCTTCCGAGCGCAGCGTCAGCAGCCGCCAGCCTGGCCGTGACATGATGGGGCGGTGGGCAAGCGCGGTGCGGGTGAAGGTCACGGTTTCTCCGGCATAGACGGGCTTCAGCCATTTGAGGTTCTTGAAGCCGGGCGAGGGGCCGAATTCGGGCGCGGGCTCAGCGCCGGCCCAGCGGGCGCCCTCGGCCTCCACGCCGGTCTCAAGGTTCAATTTCATCCAGGTTGCTGCTGTGTGCCAGCCCGAGGCGCACAGGCCGCCGAACACGCTGTTCTTCGCCGCCTCCTCGTCGAGATGAAATATCTGCGGATCGTATTTCCTGGCGAACGCCTTGATCGCCTCGGGTTCGAATGTATGCGAACCGAGCGTGACGGTGATGCCGATGCAGAAGAACTCGTCCAATGTCATGAGGGGCCCTGTGCGGCATCACGGGCGAGGAACATGACGGTGTTCTCGAGTTCGAAGACGCCTTCGCCACGCTGGTTGAAAAGCTCGCTGCGCATGGTGACGAGGCCGAGCTGGGGCTTGGACCTGGACAGGCGCTTGGCAAGGACGGTGGTGTTGCCGCTCAAGATGTCGCCGGCCAGCACCGGCCTCTTCCACCGGACCTGATCGACACCGGGGGCGCCTTGCGAGGTCGAGTCCAGTAGGAAGGCCTCGCACAGCATGCGCATGAACATCGCGCAGGTGTGCCAGCCGGAGGCCGCCAGCCCGCCAAGGATGCTGGCCTTGCCCGCCGCCTCGTCGAGATGCATCGGCTGCGCATCGAACTCCTGCGCGAATTCGATGATCTCGGCCGCGCTCACCAGCTTCGTGCCGAGGTCGAGCGAGGCGCCCTCGACGAAATCCTCATAGGCCCAAGTCTTTCCGGTCATGGTATGGAACTCTTTCCGGTCATGGTTTGGAGTCCGGTTCAAGGTTGTACGATCGCCACGGATAGGGTTCCCGGATGCAGGCGGGGCGGGATTTGGTCAAGTCATTTCTGATGCGCCAGGCCATCGCGCCCAACGCAACAGCCAACGCGATAGAAGCTCCGAAGCCTCTACAACCAGCCGCGGCGGCGGAAGTACCAGAAGGGCAGTATCGCCGAGAGGATCATCAAGCCAATGGCGAAAGGATAGCCGAAGTTCCAGGTCAGTTCGGGCATGACATTGAAATTCATGCCGTAGATTGAGGCGACCAGCGTCGGCGGCAGGAAGATGACCGCGGCGACAGAGAAGATCTTGATGATGGCGTTCTGCTCGATCGAGATCATGCCGAGCGTCGCGTCGAGCAGGAAGTTGATCTTCTGCGACAGGAAGGTGGCGTGGTCGGCGAGCGACAACACATCGCGCGACAAGGTCTTGATACGGGCGCGAATGTCCTTGCTCATCTTGGTCTGGGTCGAGGCGTGGGTGAGGAAGCCGGCGAGCCGCTGCAGCGAGATCAGGCTGTCGCGGATCGAGGAGGCAATGTCCTCCTTGCGGCCGATGGCCTTCAGCAATTCCTGAAAATCGCGGTTGCGCTTGGACGCCTTGGTCGAGCTTGCCTGGAAGATGTCGCGCGAGATCGCCTCGATGTCGCGGCCGGCGCGCTCCAGAATGTCGGCGAGGCGGTCGACGATCGCCTCCAGCAAGCCGATCAGGATGGTGTCTCCGCTGGTGCAGCCGGTCGCCACTTTCTCGGCACGCTGCGGAAAAGTCTTGAAAGCCTTCGGTTCGTGGTAACGCACGGTGATCAGCCTGTTGCCGGCCAGCACGAAGGTGACCGGCGACATCAAGGGATCGTCGGCCTCGGTCTGTGCCGGCAGAATGGCGGTCATGAAGTAGGCGCCGTCCTCGACATAGAGGCGGCTCGAAATCTCGATCTCCTCCATCTCCTCGCGCGTCGGAATGGCAACACCGAGCCAGGCCTCGATGGCGGCTTCCTCTTCCTTTGTCGGGCTCACGAGGTCGGCCCAGACGACCTGGTCGCTGTTTGCCAAGAGATCGTCGGCAAGGCGCAGGCGATCATTGTCCACGACGAATGCCTTGATCATCGCCGGGTCTCCCTTGCTGAGGCCTAAAGGATGGGTTCGAGCGTCGTTTCGGATTGCACGGGACGGGCGCTTTTCGACGAAAGCAGGCCTGAGTGCTGACGCCCCTTAGACCGGGCATTGCGGGCAGTCAAGCCGCGCGGGAGGGAGCCGCGCGGGCTCTCCCTTCTCCTCTTGTGGGAGAAGGTGGATCGGCGCGCAGCGCCGAGACGGACGAGGGGTGTTGCACGGAGTGCCGCAGTGCCAAGCTGGAACACCCCTCATCCGACCGAGCGGAGCCTGTCCTCGGGCTTGCCGGAGGCAAGACCCGTGGGCTCGGCCACCTTCTCCCCCAAGGGGAGAAGGAGAAGAAGAAGAAGGAGAAGAAGGAGAAGAAGGCGCCGTCGGTCAGCTCAGGTGTTGAACTTGAACAGCATGATGTCGCCGTCCTGGACGACATACTCCTTGCCTTCGTCGCGCGCCTTGCCGGCTTCCTTGGCCGCCACTTCGCCGCCCAGCGTGACGAAGTCGTTGTAGGCGATGGTCTGGGCGCGGATGAAGCCGCGCTCGAAATCGGTGTGGATGACGCCTGCCGCCTGCGGCGCCTTGGCGCCCTTGTGCACGGTCCAGGCGCGCGTCTCCTTCGGCCCGACGGTGAAATAGGTGATGAGCTGCAGCAGCTCGTAGCCGGCGCGGATCACCTTGTTCAGGCCGGGTTCCTCGAGGCCCAGCGTCGCCAGGAATTCCATTTCCTCGTCATCGCTGAGCTGTGCGACCTCGGCTTCGATCGCCGCGGAAATCACCACGGTGCGGGCGCCTTGTGCGGCAGCCATCTGTTCGACCGCTTTGGTGTGCGCGTTGCCGGTAGCGGCGTCGGCCTCGGCGACATTGCAGACATAGAGCACGGGGTGCGACGTCAGCAGGTTCAGCCCCTGCAGGATGCGCAGATCCTCCGCGGAGATACCTTTGAGCAGGATGCGAGCCGGCTTGCCGGCCTGCAGGAGTTCAAGAGCTGCTTCCATCATCGGAAGCACGGTCAGCGCCTCCTTGTCCTTGCCGGAAGCGCGCTTGCGGAACTGCACGATGCGGCGCTCGAGGCTGTCGAGGTCGGCGAGCATCAGCTCGGTTTCGACGGTCTCGGCGTCGGCGACGGGATCGATGCGGCCCTCGACATGGGTGATGTCGTCATCTTCGAAGCAGCGCAGCACATGGACGATGGCGTCGACCTCGCGGATGTTGGCCAGGAACTGGTTGCCCAGACCTTCGCCTTTCGAGGCGCCGCGCACCAGGCCGGCAATGTCGACGAACGAGATGCGGGTCGGAATGATCTCCTTCGACTTGCCGATCGCCGCGATCTTTTGCAGGCGCGGGTCGGGCACCGCCACTTCGCCGGTGTTCGGTTCGATGGTGCAGAACGGATAGTTGGCGGCCTGCGCCGCCGCCGTCCTGGTTAGCGCGTTGAAAAGCGTCGACTTGCCGACGTTGGGCAAGCCAACGATGCCGCATTTGAAACCCATTTTTATCCGGTCCTATCGGGAAATCGAATTTGATGAGGGCTATGGGCGAAAGGGGTGACGAACGTCAACCCCTTCGGCCCCGATCCGTGGCGAGGCTCATTCCTTGCCCCCAAACAGCTTTTTCAGCATGGCGGCCATCGGACCGGTTTCGGGCAGCTTGACCGCCGGCTGCTGCGGCCGCGCCTGACGGACGTGGCTTTGTGTTTTTGGCGCCTTGGGTGGCGGGCGGTCGTCGTCGCCCGTCGGCGTGAGCTTGTCGCGCAAGGCCAGCGTCACGCGATTCATGAAGGAATTGTCGTCGCCCTTGGCAAGCAGTCCGGCAGCGTCGGCGATGGTGTCGAGCAGCACGTTCAGCCACTCGCGGTCGCTTTTGGCGAAATCGCCAAGCACATGGCCATGCACCATTTCCTTGGCGCCGGGGTGGCCGACGCCAATGCGCACACGGCGGAAATCCTTTCCAATATGCTGGTCGAGCGAGCGGATACCATTGTGGCCACCGGAACCGCCGCCGACCTTGATCCGCACCTTGCCGGCGGCAAGGTCGATCTCGTCATAAAAGACGGTCAGCGCCGAGGGGGTGAGCTTGTAAAAGCGCAGGGCTTCGCCGACCGACTGGCCGGACAGATTCACGAAGGTCTGCGGCTTGATCAGGACGACCTTTTTGCCGCCAAGCGTGCCTTCGGCGATCAGGCCCTGAAACTTTTTCGACCAGGGCGAAAAGGAATGGCGGCGGGCGATTGCGTCCGCCGCCATGAAGCCGACATTGTGCCGGTTGTTGGCGTATTTCGCGCCCGGATTGCCGAGGCCTGCAAACAGCAGCATCGTCACCTCCGGGCGGAAAGGGATTACTTCTCTTCGGCGGCAGGAGCCGCTTCAGGCTCAGCCGTTTCGACCGTCTCTTCCTCCGCCTCCGGCTTCATCGCCGCGGAGCCGGCAATGGTTGCGACGGTGAAGTCGCGGTCGGAGATCACCGGCTTGACGCCGGCCGGCAGCTTGACCGCCGAGATGTGGATCGAATCGCCGATATCGGTGCCGGTGAGATCGACGGTGATGAATTCCGGGATCGCATTGGCCGGGCAGTGGAACTCGACCTCGTGACGCACGATGTTGAGCACGCCGCCGCGCTTGATGCCGGGCGACTTGTCCTCGTTGATGAAGTGGACCGGCACGTCGACATTGACTTCGGTGTCCTTGCCGATGCGCAGGAAGTCGACGTGGACAGGGAAATCCTTGACCGGGTCGAGCTGGAAGTCCTTGGGCAGGACCTGGATCTTCTTGCCGTCGACATCGATCGTGGCGATCGTGGTCAGGAACCCGCCGCCATGGATCTTGTAGTAGATGTCCTTGTAGGTCAGCGCAATCGCCAGGGGAGGCTGCTTGTCGCCGTAGATTACTGCAGGCACTTTACCGTTGCGGCGAACTGCACGGGCGGACCCCTTACCGACCTGTTCGCGCGCTTCGGCCTTGAGCTCGTAAGTATCGCTCATGGCATTTCCTTTCGCGTTGTTCTGGAGCGTTCGCGGCCGGCGAGGTGCCTGGGCCGTAAACGTCGAAAGCCGTCATGGCCTTACATGATCTGGTCCAAAATCTTTTTTGGGATCACGTGAGGCCGGACAGCCTTCCGCCGCGTTGCCTCCAAGGGTGTCTACGCGGGTGGCGGCTCTATAGCGGAAGGTGGGGCGGGGTGCAAGCCAAAGGCGGGCATTGCAATGTCTGCCTTTGGCCCAGGAGCCGACATTGTCACTCCGAAAGCCCTGAAGCAACCGACTGCCGGACAGCCGGTGCATTCGATTGCGAACATCGCCGGATGGGGCCTTTTGGGAGAGTCCGAAGATGATCTATCCTTGGAAAAGCGGATGCGGCTGGCCAGGCACCAATATCGTAACAGCGGAGAACCAAGATTCCGAAGCCCACTTTCCTTGAGATAGCCCACCGCGCCGGGGTCGGCACAGCGACGGTCGAACGCGTGCTGAACGGCAGGGGCGGTGTCAGGCCCGCAACCGTCGAAAAGGTCGTCGCCGCCGCGCGCTCGCTCGACTATCCGCGCCGCCTGCCGGAAGCCCATCGGGGAGTGATCAGGATCGAGGTTATCCTGGTCCGCCCGGATGCCACCTTCTTTGCCCGCCTGTCCCGCGCCTTCGAGCGCATCGCCGCCACATTGGATCGGACAATCGCCGTACACCGGACATTTCTCGATGAGGCAAATCCCGCGGCCATCGCGCAGCGGATACTCGATCCCGACATGCGCCGTGCCGCCCTGATCCTGGCGGTTCCCGACCATCCGCTCGTCGGTGCGGCACTCAGGCGGCTGGAGGCGGAGAAGATCCCGACGGTGCAGATCGTCACGCAGATTTCGGGCACCAGCGGCGAGTATGTCGGCATCGACAATTATGCGGCTGGGCGCATGGCCGGGCTGCTGATGTCGCGCATGCAAAGGCGGCCGGGCAAGGTGGTGGTGATCTGCCATAGCCAGATCTACCGCGTGCACCGCGACCGCGTGCGCGGCTTCTTTGACTATCTGATGGAGGCCGGCGGCGAATTCGAACCGGTCGCGGCTCTGTTCGGCCATGACGAGGGCGACCGAAACGCCGGGCAACTGGTCGAGGCACTGACACGCTGGCCGGACCTTGCCGGGCTTTATAATGCCGGCGGCGCCAACGCCGCGCTGAACGACGTGCTAAGACGCCATCCGCGTGGCCGCGAGGTGTTCTTCGTCGGCCATGAACTCACCGAGCGCAGTGCCACTGCCCTTCGCCAGGGCACGATGGACGTGGTGCTCGACCAGGCGCCAGAGGCGCAGGCAAGACGCGCCATGGATCTGGCGCTGTCGAAATTGAACCTGCACGACCTACCGGTCGACAATCCGCCGATCCGCTTCGTCACTTTCACCGCCGAGAACGTTTGATCTGATTTGATCAAGGAATAAGCGGCCTTCCGCCAGCCGCGATGTTATCCCCTCAGCAAACGGGAGGATGACAGGTGACCAGACGGCTGACGGCCTACGATCTGCAGAGCGCCAAGGGCACTCGCAAATGGCTGCAACTGCATGTCGATACGCCGGCCGAAGCGGCTGCGGCGGTTGCCTGCGACATCACCATCCTGTCCTGCGAGCCCGACCACAAACTCGAAGCCATCCGCGCCGCCGCACCTCACGCGTTCTTGTCGGTCGGCATGGCGCATGGCGCGGTTGCCTCGCCCGACGAAGCGGTACGTCTCGGCTTCGCGATGATGCGACGCGGCGCCGATGCTATCTACTGCTCGCATTCGCCGCGCTTCATCGAGGCGATGGCGGCGGAGGGCATTCCCGTCACCGGCCATGTCGGCCTGGTGCCGAACCGCGCCACCTGGACGAATTTTCGCGCTGTGGGCAGGACAGCCGAGGAGGCCCTCAAGGTCCTGCGCGCAACCAAGGATTTGGAGAATGCGGGCGCTGCCTGCATCGAGGTCGAGGTGGTGCCGGTGCGGTTGGCCGAGCACATCACCCGCTCGACGCCGCTGATCACCATGGGCATGGGCTGCGGCTCGGCTTGCGACACGCAATACCTGTTTTCCAGCGACGTGCTCGGCACCCACACCGGCCACTACCCCCGCCATGCCAAGCGTTATGCCGATTTCGTCACGCTGGAAGCCGAATTACAGGCAAAGCGCATCGCCGCTTTCCGTGCCTTCGCGACCGACGTGGCCGGTGGCACTTACCCCCAAGCAGGGCATCAGGTCGACATGGACGATGCCGTCTTCGACCGCTTCCTGACCCTCTCCCAAGCCTTGTGAGAAACGATATGGACGACCTAAAATACGGCAAGCGCAACAAGCGCGGCGACTGGGCCCCCGACGAACCGGCCGGCACCGCGCCGCTCTTCGTCTTTCCGCCGCGGCCGCTCGCGCTGCTGAAGTGGCTGCCGCACTACTTCCTGCCCTACAATCTGCTGTTCGCCCTTTCGGCGGTGGCCTGGTGGCAGTTCGTGCTGCCCGATGTCGCGGTGATGAAGACGCTCTCCTGGGGCTGGATCGTCAGGCTCGTCATCGTCAACTGCGCAGCCCTTCTATTGTTCTTCGGCGTCTTCGAGCTCAGGCTCTACATCCTGCGGGCTCAGGGCAACAGGTTCAAATACAATGGCAAATGGCCGTCCGAGCAGAAGAGCAAGGCCTTTTTCTTCGGCAGCCAGAATATCGACAACATGCTGCGCACCTTCGGCACCGGGCTGCCGATCTGGACGGCGATCGAGGTCGCCATCCTCCATGCCTATGCCAACGGCTACGTGCCGTGGCTCACCTTTGCCGAGCACCCCGTTTACCTGTTCTGCCTGGCGCTGGCGGCGCCGATCATCCACGAGACCCATTTCTTCCTGCTGCACAGGGCCATCCATTGGGGGCCGCTCTACAGATGGGTGCATTCGGTCCACCACAATTCGGTGAACCCCTCGCCATGGTCGTCGCTGTCGATGCATCCGGTCGAGCAGTTCGGCTATCTCGGGGTTGCGCTGTGGCATCTCATCATCCCGTCCAACCCGATCCTGGCGCTCTATCAACTTCACTTCGCCGGCTTCGGCGCCATCCCCGGCCATGTCGGCTTCGACAAGGTCGAACTCGGCGAGGACAAAGCCGTCGATAGCCACGCCTACATCCACTACCTCCACCACAAATATTTCGAGGTGAACTACGGCGACGGCCTCATCCCGTTCGACAGGTGGTTCGGCACTTTCCACGACGGCAGCAAGGAAGGCGAGGCCCGCATGCAGGCCCGTTACGAGAAGAAGAAGGCGCGCGCCAACGCCGCGGCCAAATAGCGCCGTCAGCGATCCCGAAAGGGCCGGTATTCCAAAAAGGAGTGAGCCGGCACTCCACGTCCAGAGGGAGGAAATCCATGAAGAAACTTCTGTGTTCGGCAGCGTTGGCGACAATGATGTCGACCGCTGCGATGGCAGAAACGATCGGCGTCAGCATCGTCAATTTCGACAACAATTTCCAGACGCTGCTGATGCACGGAATGCAGGACCGAGCCAAGGAAAAGGGCGTCGGCATCCAGGTCGAGGATGCGCAGAACGATGTCGCCAAGCAGCTCGACCAGGTGAAGAACTTCATCGCCAACGGCGTCGATGCCATCGTCGTCACGCTGGTCGACACCAACGCTTCCAAGACCATCAGCGACGAGGCCGCGGGCGCTGGTATTCCGCTCGTCTTCGTCAATCTCGAGCCCACCGACATGGCCAATCTTCCCGACAAGCAGGTCTATGTCGGTTCCAACGAGGTTGAATCCGGCACATTGGAGGCGTTCGAGGTATGCAAGCTGCTGCGCGCCAAGGGCAAGTCGGCGGGCGCCAAGGCCTACATCGTCATGGGCAGTCTCGTTCACCAGGCAGCGCTGCAGCGGACGAAAGATGTCGAACAGATCTTCGGCACCGACATGTGCAATTTCATCGAGATCGTCGATAAGCAGTCGTCCGAGTGGGCGCGCGACAATGCGCAGAACCTGATGACCAACTGGCTGACCGCCGGTCAGGCGCCGGACGCCGTCATCGCCAACAATGACGAATCCGCCATCGGCGCCATCCTGGCGCTGAAGGCGAACGGCGTCGACATGAAGGACGTCGTCGTCGGCGGCATCGATGCCACCCAGGATGGCCTGCAGTCGATGAAGGCGGGCGATCTTGCGGTGACGGTGTTCCAGAACGCCAAGGGGCAGGGCGGCGGCGGCGTCGACGCCGCACTCGCCCTTGCCAAGGGTGAGAAAGTCGATCGCGTCGTCTACGTCCCGTTCGAACTGGTCACGCCGGCCAACATGGCCGACTACCTCAACAAGAACTAGGCCGCAGCAAGCCCTCCAGGACGGCTGCACGGGCCGTCCTGGACGGTTCCCTGCGCAGTTCATTATCGAAGGAAAGCAAATGTTCAGCTGGATTACGGCCTGCAGCCTCGACGACATCGAACAGGAAGGGGCCCGCCGCTTCGACTATGGCGGCAAGACCTACGCCGTCTTCCGCTCGCCCGATGACGAGGTCTTCTGCACCGATGGCCTGTGCACGCACGAGGCCGTCCATCTCGCCGATGGGCTTGTCATGGACTACCAGGTCGAATGCCCCAAGCACGCCGGCGCCTTCGACTATCGCACCGGCGCGGCAATGCGGCTGCCGCCCTGTGTGAATCTCAGGACCTATCCGGCCAAGGTGGAAGTGGGCTCCGTCCTGGTTGCGATCAGCCAGTAACAGGAAGTGTGGCTAGGCAGTCGGCCTGAAAGCCGACCGCAATCGATCAGTGTCAGACCGGAAACAGGCGTGCCGAAAGCAACGCAGCGACATACAGCCCGACGCCGAAGGACAGATGAGTCATGAGGCCGCGCAGACGCGCAGTGTGCGGGTTGGGCGTTTTCGAGGCTGCAATTCCGGCTCCAAAAGCTGGCTGCATTATGAAGAATGGGGCGACAATAGTGGCCATGCCGACAAGAAGGGCAGGAAGCAATGTCGGCTGTCGTGCCCAGTCGAGGCCCCATACTCCCATCAGCGATGCAGCAAAGACGATGCCGATCGCGTAATGCGCAACCCAACCGATAGGCGTTTCGCCACGAATTCGGGGCGCCTGCGCGATATTCGCATGCGCGAAACGTCCTCGCGGAAAGTGCCCAATCCAGCGGCCGACCCAGGCATAATCAAGCGATGGAATTGCGAACGCAAGCTTCAGAAACAACCCCCAAAGATCCATCACCGCCGTCGCTCCTGCTCCGATCGCGGCTGCGCGGACAACGAACTCAACCTGCTCATCCATTTCTATGCTCCTCCCTTGTCCACGGAGTCAGACACTAACCAATTAAAACCTCTCATTCAATGTATTGATTGATCGATTGATTGATGATAGCCATGCGGTATGAAAAACGCAGACGTCCATCATCCGATCTTTGACGAAATAGCCGATCTCGCCCGAACGCTGGGACATGCACACCGGCTGGTTCTCCTCCGCCAAATTGCCGACGGCGAATTGGCCGTAGAACAGCTGACGCAGCTTTCCGGGATCGCGTTGGCCAACACCTCGCAGCATCTTCAACACCTCAAGCGGGCCGGCTTGGTGCAGACCCGGCGAGACGGGAAACGCGTGCTCTATCGTTTGGCAGATGGGCCGATCGAAGACGTGCTCGCGGCACTGCGAAGCCTTGCGAACCATAGGCGCGAGCAAATCCGTGAGCTCATCAACGACACTATGAGCCGGCCGGACAGACTGGAGAACATCTCGCGCGAGGAACTCGTGCGCCGCATGCGAGACAACGAAGTCGTGCTGCTCGACGTTCGGCCGCAGGAGGAATACGCAGCCGGGCATTTGCCGGGTGCGATCAACATTCCCGTGAGTGAGTTGGAGGATCGACTTGCGGAGCTTCCACGAGAGAAGGTCATCGTCGCCTATTGCCGTGGTGTCCAGTGCGTTCTTTCTGCCGACGCGCTGGCAATCCTGAGGACGCGCGGCTGGGCCTCACGCCGGTTCGAAGGCGGTTTTCCCGAGTGGCTGACCTCAGACCTTGATGTCGACGGCATGAACTATGAGAGCGGCTGACAGAAGCCAAAGTCGGCGTCGCCGGCCCAAGCCCGAATATGAATGGAAACTGGAACCGCCACAGGGGCAATGCCCGCGGCAGGCTGAACGGCACACGCCGGAAGCGCGTTGGGGCCTGCTGGCAAGGGCATGCCAATGTCATTCACCGCGGCCTTGCCTGATGTCGGCTGGCCACCTTGCTCTGCTGGGCGCTCCCGGTCACAGCCTCACCAGACCGAAGCCGGCAAAAGCCAAGGCGATTCCTGAAGCGATGGTTCGCGCCTGGTTCCAGAACTGCCACCGTTGTGAATAGTCCTGCCAGATCTCTCGCGCAGTCTCGATATCCTTGGGAACGGGAATTGCTGCCAATGCCTCGTTCATCGGCACGTTCACCGTCAATGTGAGGAAAAGGCCCGATGTCAGATAGACG
This sequence comes from Mesorhizobium sp. WSM4849, assembly GCF_055811385.1. Taxonomy (NCBI): domain Bacteria; kingdom Pseudomonadati; phylum Pseudomonadota; class Alphaproteobacteria; order Hyphomicrobiales; family Phyllobacteriaceae; genus Mesorhizobium; species Mesorhizobium sp. WSM4849. The sequence continues at coordinate 26,923 of NZ_JBVVPW010000047.1, read as the reverse complement.
AGCGCCGCGGCAGCGAACCAGAACGCAGGCGACTTGCGGCCATCGAAAAGCATCGCGGCAGCCGTGAGCCCGAGAACGACCGGCGTCAGAAAGAATGCCGGAAAGAATACGGCGTTGCGAACCGACGCATTCATCGCCTGCATAGCCTCGATCGCCACTCGGGGATCAGTCTGGTCAAGCCCCCACATTGTGGAGCAGACCCAGGCGTAGAAAAATCCGAAAATCGCCCCGGAAAAGACGATCGATGTGACCGACAGTCCTACCACTATGCCAGGCATCACTGCTTCCATAGAACCGTATCATCGTGTACGCTTTCACATATACGTACAAACGTGTACGGTTTTGGTCAAGCAGTTTCGAGGATTGGCAGTTTCGAGGATTGGCAGTTTCGAGGATTGGCAGTTTCGAAGATTTGGCAGTTTCGGAGCTTGGCAGTTTCGAAGATGGGCAGTTCGGAGATTGGAATGCGCGAGGACACCAAGGCTGCGCGTCGAGCACATATCGAGAGGGCAGCCTACAAGCTTCTCAAGGAAAGAGGCTACGGCGGGACTTCCATGCTTGGCATAGCCAAAGAGGCAAAGGCGTCAAACGAAACCCTCTATCGCTGGTATGGCGACAAGAAGGGCCTGTTCAAGACGATGGTCGAAAACAATGCAAGGGCGACGAAGGCGGCACTGGATGCGGCAATCAGGGACGACGCCGATCCTCTGGTAACCCTTGAAGATGTTTCTCCGATCCTGCTATCGATGCTGCTTGGCGAGCGGGCAATTTCCCTGAACTGCGCGGCTGCTTCTGACGAAAGTGGCGAATTGGGTGCGACGATCGCCGCAGGTGGTCGCGATTCTGTATTTCCGCTGATCGAGAAACTGATCCAGCGCGGCTTGGAGAGCAGCGTGCTGGCCGCGCCGTCTGCGCGCATAGCGGCCGATTGGTTCCTGAACCTGCTGATCGGCGATCTGCAGATCCGGCGGGTCATTCACACTCTGCCGGTTCCTTCAGACAAGGACGTCCATTCCAGAGTCGTCGCTGCGATCAGTGCGTTTAGAAAGCTTTGTGGCACGTGACGACAAAAATCGACCTGTGACCATACTCACGCGTAGGGTGAGCAGGAAGACGGCTGCTCCTGAGAGCAATGACAGCGTAGCTTAAGGCCGAAATCCAACTCAAGCTTCACCGATCGTGGTCTCTTCATCGATCATCCTGGCTTGCCTCATGTTGGGAAGGAAAACCGTCAGCAGCCCGAGCAACGGCAGGTAGGAACAGATCTGAAAGACGAAGTCGATGCCTTTCATGTCGGCGACGACGCCGAGCACGGCGGCGGCGATGCCGCCCATGCCGAAGGCGAAGCCGAAGAAGATGCCGGCGATCATGCCGACGCGGCCCGGCACCAGCTCCTGGGCGAAGACGACGATGTTCGAGAAGGCCGAGGACAGGATCAGGCCGATCAGCACGGTCAGGATCATCGTCCATTCGAAATTGGCGTAGGGCAGGGCCAGCGTAAAGGGCAGCACGCCGACGATAGAGAACCAGATCATCGCCTTCTGTCCGTAGCGGTCGCCGAACGGGCCGCCGAGTAGGATGCCCAGCGCCGAGGCGCCGAGGAACAGGAACAGCATGACTTGCGACATCTGCACCGAAACGCCGAATTTATCGATGGCGTAGAAGGTGTAGTAGCTGGCGAGGCTGGCCATGTAGGCGTTCTTGGTCAGCACCAGCAAGGTCAGCACCGCCAGCGCGCCCATCACCTTGCGGCGCGGGAAGGGCGAGACGAAGCCGGCCGCTTTGCGGTTGGCGAGCGAGGCGCGCAGGCGGCTGTACCAGCCGCCAACCCGCCACAGCACGAGGATGCCGATCAGCGAGCCGGCGGCAAACCAGGCTATGCTGGTCTGGCCGAAGGGCACGACGATGAAGGCGGCCAGCAGCGGCCCGATGGCCTGGCCGAGATTGCCGCCGACCTGGAACAGCGATTGCGCCAGGCCGAACCTGCCGCCCGAAGCGAAGCGGGCGATGCGGGAGGATTCCGGGTGGAAGATCGCCGAGCCGATGCCAATCAGCGACGCGCCGATCAGCAGCAGCCAATAGTGTCCGGCATAGGCCAGCACGATCAGGCCGATCAGCGAGGACGCCATGCCATAGGGCAGCGAATAGGGCATCGGCCGCTTGTCGGTGACCATGCCAATCAGCGGCTGCAGCAATGACGCCGTCACCTGGAAGGTGAAGGTCAATAGACCGATCTGCCAGAAATCGAGACCGTAATTGCCCTTCAGCAGCGGATAGATGGCCGACAGCAGCGACTGCATGACGTCGTTGACACAATGGCAGAAGCTCACCGCAAGGATGACGGTGAAGGCCGTCGCTTGCGCCGAAGTGTGGCTGGCCGTCGCCGGCGTGGCGGTGGTAGCTGTCGTATCGGTCAAGGCAGGCTCCATGGTCTTTTTGGCGGACGCTCCCGCAGGCGGCCCTTATGGCCCCGCTGCCTTATAAGTCACTTGCCGGGCGACTTCTTTCGTGGTTTGGTCCAATAGTTTCGCGAGTGGGCCAATACCCAATGCCGCATGGCAACGAAATCTTCAAAGCGGGCGACACCGATCTCGGCCAGTTCACCGATCTCGGGCAGTTGCATCAGCGCCGCTGGCAGTGGCTGGAGCAGGCCGTCGGGCCGGCGGTGGCCCTGCCGACCGAATATCCCGACGGCTACCATGTGCCGCAGCACCGTCACAGTCGCAGTCAATTGCTGCATGCGCTTGTCGGCGTCGTGCTGGTTACGACGCGGCATGGGCGCTGGATGGTGCCTCCCGATCATGCGATGTGGATTCCTGCCGGCACCGAGCATTCCGTCGAGATGCTTGGCGACGTCAGCATGCGCTCGGTCTATGTGATGCCGGACGCCATTGCGGGGCTGCCGCATGGGCTGCGCGTCGTCGGCATTACAGATCTGATGCACAGCCTGATCGTGGAATCGGAAAAGCTGCCGCAGGGCGCCGAGTTGGAGGGGCGCGGCGGGCTGATCATGAGCCTCCTGCTGCATGAAATCCCGAACCTGCCGGAACGGCCGCTCGGCCTGCCTTTTCCTTCAGATCCAAGGCTTGCGGCACTCTGCCGGCGCTTCGTCGCAGCACCCTCGCCGCACGCGACAATCGACGAATGGGCCGATATCGTCGGCATGAGCCGCCGTTCCTTCACCCGTGCCTTTCATCGCCAGACCGGATTGTCGCTGTCGACATGGCGCCAGCAGGCCTGTCTGTTCGCGGCCTTGCCGAGGCTGGCCGACGGCGAGCCGATCACAAGGGTGGCGCTCGACCTCGGCTATGACAGCGTGCCGGCCTTTATCACCATGTTCAAGCGCATGCTGGGAGCGTCGCCGCGCGGCTATATGCGCGGGTCAAGGGACAACATCAGGGTGTCGACGAACGGATAGCGCATGACCCCGAACCTTCGGTTCGGAAAGGATCGTGCGCAAAATCAAAGTGCTACAGCGTCCTTTGCGCGTCCGCTGGACGCGCGGCGCTGTAGGCTGGCAGATTTCAGTCGAACAGGCTCGACACCGATTCTTCGGTCGCGGTGCGCGAGATCGCCTCACCCATCAGGTCGGCGATGGAGATGACGCGGATGTTGCTGGCGTCGAGCACCGCCTGGGTCGGCTGGATGGAATCAGTGATGACCAGTTCCTGCAGTTTCGAGGCGCCGATGCGGGCGATGGCGCCGCCCGACAAAACGCCATGGGTGGTGTAGGCGGTGACGCTGGTGGCGCCGGCGGCAAGCAGTGCATCGGCCGCATTGCACAAGGTACCGCCCGAATCGATGATGTCGTCGATCAGCAGGCAATCCTTGCCGCGCACGTCGCCGATGACGTTCATGACTTCCGATTCACCGGGGCGCTCGCGACGCTTGTCGACGATGGCAAGCTGGGCATCGATGCGCTTGGCGAGCGCGCGGGCGCGGACCACGCCCCCGACATCCGGCGACACGACCATGACATTGGCAAGCTTCTTGTATTTCGCCTTCACGTCGCGGGCCATGACCGGCACCGAGAAGAGATTGTCGGTCGGGATGTCGAAAAAGCCCTGGATCTGGCCGGCATGGAGATCCAGCGTCAAGACACGATCGACGCCCGCGCGCGTGATCATGTTGGCGACCAGCTTGGCCGAGATCGGCGTGCGGCCCGAGGCGCGGCGGTCCTGCCTGGCATAGCCGAAATAAGGAATGACCGCGGTGATGCGCTTGGCCGACGAGCGCATGAAGGCATCGATCATGATGAGCAGTTCCATCAGGTGATCGTTGGTCGGGAACGAGGTGGACTGCAGGACGAAGACATCCTCGCCGCGCACATTCTCCTGGATCTCGACGAAGATTTCCTGATCGGCGAAGCGCCTGACGCTGGCTTTGCCCAGCGGGATGTTGAGATAGCGGGCGACCGCTTCGGCCAGCACCCTGTTGGAATTGCCCGCGAAAAGCTTCATGCACCGTTCCTGGTGAAGGATGGAGACTCTGGCAGACTCTCTTGAGCCCCTTAGTCGGGGCTTTTAGCGGCCCGTGCCGGTATTGCAAGCGTCGTGATCGGGAATCCGCCGGCTAATCTCAATAAACGTCGACGGCGAGGGAAGCCGGCAACATGTCGGCCCGCCGGTCAGCCCGCTTGGCCGCCAAGCCATGTGGCGAACTGGTCGATCGTCTGATCGGCGATCGCCTGCATGGTCTCCGGCGCGACAGCAGCCCAGCCTTCGCCATCATTGACCGAGGGCGCCTTCTGCTGACCGTTGATGCGATGCAGCCGGTTGCCTGCCGGGTCATAGACGTCCCAGACATAGATAACGGTGGTATCCTTGCCTTCCGACATCGTTGAGAAATAGCCTTTCAGCACATGCGTCGGGGTCTGGCCGGCGCTGCCTGCCAAGGTGATGCCGCGCTGCTTGGCTCGCGTTTGAAGCGCCGCGGTCAGCGGTGTCGCGGCTTCCACCGAGGCGCCGACGATCGGCGCTACCTGCAGTCGGGTTCGTGCGATGACGGCGGCGCTCTTTGCGGGCGGCGCGGTCGTGGTTGCAGGCTGCGCAGGGGCGGGAGGCTCTGTTGCTGCGGAAGACTGCGCGGTCGTTGCAGGTGTGGTGGGCGTTGCAGCCGTGCCGGTTCCGGCCGTTGGCGACTGCGGGGCGATGGCCGAGGGTTCGAGAACGTCCTTCGCGTTGGTGCAGGCGGCCAGCGCCAGCGCCGCGAGCAATGACACGGTCGTCACGTGCGATCGCCTCATTCCCTCAAAACTCCCTGGCGATGAACGCCCTTTGCATCCGTACCATTATGGATTCATTGCACAATCAAGTCGAGATCATGGCGGGACAGCGGTTTCGGCTGCGATTCAGTCGTCAGATAGGTGCGGCCGAGCGTCATTGCCGTCTCGGTTTCGGAGTCCATGATGATCATGTGGGCGAACAGCGTCATGTTTGGCGCAATGGGTTCCGGATTGCCCTGATAGAACATCGGCATGTCCATCCATGATGGGGTGAAGCGGGCGCCGAGCGAATAGCCGCAGGCGTTGAGCCGGTGTTTGGTCAAGTTGTGCGCCTCGAGCGTGCGGGCATGCGCGTCAAACACATCGCCGAAGGTATTTCCGGGCGTCATCGCCTTTTCGACCGCCAGAAGTGCGGCGCGCGCAGCATCGAACAGTTCCTGGTGACGCTTCGACACTTTGCCGGTCAGCACCGTGCGCATCATCGCCGCATGGTAGTGGTGGAAGACGCCGGCCCATTCGAGCGTCAGCTGGTCGTTCTTACCCAGCTTGCGACGGCCGGCCTTGTAACGGCAAAGCAGCGCGTCCACGCCAGAGCCGATGATGAACTCGTTGGCCGGATAATCGCCGCCGCCGGCAAAGATCGCGCCCTGCATGGCGGCAAGGATCAAGGCTTCGTCGCCACCCTGCTTGATCAGCGGCAGGGCCGCGTCCAGCGCGTCGTCGGCGAGATTTGCGGCCTTTTCCACCTTGGCGACTTCGGCCGGGCTCTTGAACAGGCGCAGCCGGTTGACGATGCCGGAAGCGTCGGCGATCTGGCCAAAGGTCTGCAATTGCTCGTCCAGGCGCCGGCCATTGTAGGCGGTCAAGCCGTGGGTGTCGTATTCGACGCCGATGCGGGCGCCGAGCAGGTCGAGATCGTTGAGCAAATTGCGCAGGTCGATCGCCGGATTGGCGCCGTCGCGATCGGTCCACAGCACGATGTTGTCGATGATCGAGGTGTGGCGCGCCTGGCGCAGATCGGCCGAGCGCGTGAGCAGGATCATCGAACCGTCTGCCTTCACCACCAGGCACTGGAAGAAGCAGAAGCCGAAAGTATCGTAGCCGGTCAGCCAGTACATGCTCTCCTGAGCAAACAGCAGGACGGCATCGAGTTTCTTCTCGGCGATCTCGATCATCAGCCGATCGCGCCGCGCGTCAAATTCCGACCGTTCGAAATGCAGCGCCATTATTCTGTCTCCAAAACGATTGCCGAAATCTGCCGCCCGTAATCCGGCTCCTTGCGATGCGTGCTACGCCGGTAGGAATAGAACAGATCCTCCTCGGCATAGGTGCAGCGGCCGAGCCCGTCGGCGACCACGCCGGTCCGGGTAAGCCGATCGACCGTATAGAGGTTGAGGTCGAACATCGCGTGCCCTGGTTTCGCGGAAGGCGCGAAATAGCGGATATTGTCGGCGTCGGCCTCGATGAAGCGGGCGACGAATTCCGGTCCTACCTCGTATTTTTCTGGGCCGATGGAAGGACCAAGAACCGCAACGATGCGCTCGCGCCGGGCGCCGAGGCCTTCCATAGCCGCAATGGTGTTTTCCAGCACGCCTGACAAAGCGCCCTTCCAGCCGGCATGGGTTGCGCCGATGATACGTGCTTCGGCATCGGCGAACAGCACCGGTCCGCAATCGGCGGTCGAGGCGCCGACGGCGATGCCCGGCCGGTCAGTGACGACAGCGTCGGCCTTCGGCCGCTCGCCGGAAAAGGGCTCCCTGGCGATGACGACGTCGGGCGAATGGATTTGGTGGGCGGTCAAGAGATGGCTTGATGGCACGCCCATCCAGTCGGCGACGCGGCGGCGGTTCTCGGCTACTTGCGTCTGGTCGTCGCTTGAGCCGGTGCCGATGTTGAGGCCCCGATAGATGCCGCTGGAGACGCCGCCGATGCGGGTGAAATAGCCGTGGCGAATGCCTTGCGCCCGCGCCTTTTCCAGCAAGGGCGACCGAACGGGATCCGGCTTGGTCTGATTCAGCATGGCGGCGTTGTTGTCCGTGTGGGCGATTTCGTCAAGCGACAGTCCAAAGATCGCGACAGTCCACAGATGAGCTACACTCCATAGATCGGCGACAGTCGGAAATAGGGAGAGTGGGAGAGGCGGCAGTGAAAAGTCAATCCGCTGTTGCAAAGGGCGGAACGGCGATGCCGGCAGGCAGGACGGCAAGCACCTTGAACAGGTCGCCCATGGCTTGCGGGCCGGCGAGGCGTTCGACCTCGCCTGCAATCTTTTCGCGAGCCGCCTCATTGGCGTTGGCGCCGAGCTGGCCGGCGCGTTCGAGAAGGCCCATTTCCACCAGGAATTCGCCTTGCGTGGAGAGATGGGCATCGAGGCCGTGTGCCCGCACAATTGCGGCAAGGGCGGCGAAATCGACATGGGCGGTGAGATCGGCTTCGCCCGGATTGGCCAGCACATCTTCGTGATCGTGCTTGCGCAAGGCCTGCAACGTGTCGCCGATCCCTGGCTGGAGGTAGCCATAGTCGAGGAACAGGCCGGCGCCACCGAGCCCGGCCAATCGCTCGGCGATGCTCGCCATCAGCGCGGCTCGGGCCGGCGCGACCTCGACGATCGCGCCCTGTGGGGCGTTTTCGGCATCGTTCGGCAACAGCGTTGGATCGACCGAGCTGGCGCCGGCGAAGAAGTGCAATTCGTCGGCGCTATCGAGGCCGATCATCCGTTCGCGCCAGCCTGTTCCGGCGCGGACGAACTGGCGGATCGGCACTGCGTCGAACAATTCGTTGCCGACGATGAAAAGCGGGGTCTGCGGCAGCGTATCGATGCTTTCGTGCCAGCCGATCGTGGCCGGCGTGGCGGCAAGTGTTTGCCTTTGGACATCTGCCAGTCTTGGGCTGGTCTCGATCATGGCGAACGATGCGCCGGCGGTCAGCGCCGGATCGAGCCGCGAAAGCGTGCGCAACATGTCCTTCATCAGCGTGCCGCGGCCGGGGCCGATCTCGGCGATGGTGACCGGCATCGGCCGGCCGGTCACTAGCCAGGCTTCATAGAGCCAGACAGCGATCAGCTCGCCGAACATCTGGCTGATCTCCGGCGCGGTGACGAAGTCGCCGGCAGCCCCGAACGGCTCGCGCGTCGTATAGTAGCCGTCCTGCGGGTCGAACAGGCAAAGCGCCATGTATTGGTTGACGGGGATCGGCCCCGCCGCAGCGATCAGCTTGACGATGCGGGTTTTTAGTCGGGTCATACCGGCTGTGGCTGTGTTACCGGCTTTGCCGTCGCCATCGCCCAGATGCCGGCCAGCAGCATCGGCAGCGACAGCACCATGCCCATGGTCAGCCAGCCGGTGCCGAGGAGATAGCCGAGCTGCTGGTCGGGCTCGCGGAAGAATTCGACGAAGATGCGCGAGAGACCGTAGCCGGCGATGAAGGCGCCGCCGACGAAGCGCGGCGTCTTCAGCTTGAGCCTGGAATGGGTGAGGAAGCGCAGGACCAGGAACAGCACCAGGCCTTCGAGCAGCGCCTCGTAGATCTGGCTCGGATGGCGCGCAAATGGCCCGCCATTGGGGAATTCGACCGCCCATGGTACGTCGGTCGGCCGGCCCCAGAGTTCGGAGTTGATGAAATTCGCCATGCGGACAAGGCCAAGGCCGACCGGCACGCCAGCCGCCACCACATCGAACAGCGACCATGTGCGGATGCCGCGCGACCAGGAAAACAGCGTCATGGCGAGAATGACGCCCAGCATCCCGCCATGGAACGACATGCCGCCCTGCCAGACGGCAACGATATCGAGCGGATGGGCGATGTAGCGCGGCAGGTCGTAGAACAGCACGTAGCCGGTGCGCCCGCCAAGCACCACACCGATGGCCGCCCAGACGATGAAGTCGTCGAGGTCCTCGGGCTTCATTGGCACGGTGCCGTCGGGCCAGAGCCTCGCATTGGTGACGAGCCGCTTGGCATACCACCAGGCAAAGAGAATGCCGACGATGTAGCCGACGCCATACCAGTGCACCGCCAGCGGTCCGATCTGGACGATGACCGGGTCGATGTTGGGGAAGGGCAGGGCGGCCAGCGGCAGCATAAGATATTCGCTCAACAGGATCTCCTGGTTGCGATCACGTTCGGGCGCGGACCATGCGGCAGGGTTTTGACGGGGTCAAGGCGACGTGGATGCTTGCATTCCGCGTCGCGCGCCACTACGTCAAATCGAGCAAGCGAGGATTTGCCATGTCGACCGGACCGAATCGCATTCTCGATGAATTCGCCAAGCTGATGACCGACGCTGCGGGTGCCGCGCAAGGCGTGCGCCGCGAAGTGGAAACCGCCTTCAAGGGGCAGGCCGAGCGAGTTCTCAACTCGATGGACCTGGTGCAGCGCGAAGAATTCGAAGCTGCCCGCGATATGGCGGTAAAAGCCAGGGAAGAAAATACCCGTCTCGCGACGCGCCTCGAAGCGCTCGAGGCGAAGCTCGCCGAATTGACAGGGCAGACCGCACCTGCGGCTGCGACAAAGCCCAGATCAAAAAAATAATCGTTAAACTTTTCCACAAAGCACAATCGCAAAAAGCGCTTTGTCGTGAATCGCTTACCGGCATTGCGTGAATCTTTGTGACAGCGGCTTTCCACATGCGAATGACGCAGTGCGAAAAATTGGGCTGGTCACGCGACTCCCGATCAATAGACTGAATTTGTTGCATGATTCGGAGCAGGGTCATGCGCCGGGCGGTGGGGTCCGGTCTGGGGTCTTTGCGTTGACGAAGTCCCGGCCGTCCGAGTTCTAGACAAGATTGTTCGTTGTGTGTGCCTCTCCCGCGGAGCGTGTGGTGGCGCTCCGCTCCCAGAACGACAGGAAGCATTCCATGGAACTTCTCGAACTCGAATTCTCGCGCGAAATCCATCCGGTGGATGTTATCGAGCAGGTGGCGCACAACAACGACTGGTCCTTCGAACGGGCCGGCGACGACGAGATTTCGATTTCGGTTGCCGGAAGCTGGACCGACTACCACGTCTCATTTTCCTGGATGGAGGATTTCGAGGCGCTGCATCTGGCCTGCGCTTTCGACATCAAGGTGCCGGAGGCGCGCGCGCTCGAAGTGATGCGGCTGCTTTCGCTGATCAACGAGCAGATGCTGTTCGGCCATTTCGACCTCTGGGAACAGGAAGGCGCGATCATGTTCCGCCAGTCGCTGCTGCTCGCCGGCGGGGTCGAGCCGTCGAGCCAGCAGGTCGAGGTTCTGTTGTCGTCGGCGCTGGAAGCCTGCGAATGCTATTTCCAGGCGTTCCAGTTCGTTGTCTGGTCGGGAACCTCGGCCAAGGATGCGCTGGCCGGCGTCCTGTTCGAGACCTACGGAAACGCCTGAGCCAGGTCCTCAATGAGTTCGAGCAGCCAGCGCAAGCCCGAGATCAGCTTCGCCGATTTCGACCGTGTCGATATCCGCGCCGGCACCATCGTCGAGGCCGAACCGTTTCCCGAGGCGCGCAAGCCGTCGATCAAGCTGAAGATCGATTTCGGCCCTGACATCGGGGTGAAGAAATCATCGGCGCAGATCACCAAATATTATGCGCCGGAAACGCTGATCGGCCGGCAGGTGTTCGCGGTGGTCAATTTTCCGCCGCGGCAGATCGGACCCTTCATGTCGGAAGTGCTGACGCTTGGCTTTCCCGACGAGGAGGGTGCTGTCGTCCTCGGCGCAATCGAACGCAGGGTGCCTGACGGCGGCAGGTTGTTCTAGCTTCGTCATCCACGGGCGGAGCGGGAGCGAAGCGGACGCGCAGACCCGAGGATCCATGCCGTAGCAGTGGTCGAAGAATAGGACGGTCCAGAATCGCGTTGTTCTTTCCTTGGCCGCTCCTGTGGAGCAAGTGCGGCTCGCCGCCGCCTCAACCCAACAGGTTCTTCACCGAAGGGCCGCTCGCAGGTCACGGAATGGATCCTCGGGTCTGCGCGTCGGTTTCGCCGCCGCTTCGCCCGTGGATGACGAAAGTTGGTGTCAGTTTTCGCTGGGTGCCCAGCGCCTCTCCAACCGTTTCCAGGAACATCTCCGCGCAGGCTTTCCAGCTATAGCGCATCGCCCGTTGGCGCGCCTCGGCGCGATCGACGTGGAGCGCGGCGAGCGCGGCCTCACGCAAATCGTTCGACACAGCTCCGCCGACGCCGTCGCCGACAATGTCGATTGGTCCCGTCACCGGATAGGCTGCGACCGGCGTGCCGCTGGCTAGCGCCTCGATGATGACATTGCCGAACGTGTCGGTGCGGCTGGGGAAGACGAAGACATCGGCCGAGGCGTAGATTTCGGCCAGTTCGTCGTTCGGGCGGTGGCCAAGGAAATGGGCATCGGGGTATCTGGCCTTGAGCCTGGCCAACTCCGGCCCCTCGCCGACGATCACCTTGCTGCCGGGCAAATCCAGATCGAGGAAGGCGGCCAGGTTCTTTTCGATCGCGACGCGGCCGGCACAGAGGAAGATCGGTCGCTGGAGTCCCAGATCCTTCTTCTTGTCCGGCCGGAAATGGTCGGTGTCGACGCCGCGCGTCCATGGTCTCAGCTTGGTGAAGCCGCGCGCCGACAAATCGTCCGCCAGCGACTGGGTGGCGACCAGAGTGCCCTGTCCGGAATTGTGGAAATCGCGAAGCCAGCGATAGGCCCAGGCTTCCGGTATCGGCAGCCGCGCGCTCAGATATTCCGGAAAACGCGTGTGGTAGCTTGTCGTGAACGGCCGGCCTGTTCTGCGGCAATAGCGCCGCGCCATGATGCCGAGCGGACCTTCGGTGACGATATGGATATGATCGGCATTGCGCGCTTCGATCAGGCGCGCGATGTGGCCTGGCGTCGTCAGCGCCAGCCGGATGTCCGGATAGGTCGGCATGGGCAAGGTGCGAAAGATGTTCGGGGTCAGGAAGTCCGTCTCGACGCCGAGGGATTTCAGGGTTTCCGAAAGCCGTTCCAGCGTGTGGACGACGCCGTTGACTTGCGGGCGCCAAGCGTCGGTGACCATCAGGATGCGCATAGCAGCCCTTTGCTTGAAAGGTCGTCGGTTTCCTTGATGCGGGGCCGCAAGGCCGAATCAATCAGGATCACGCGCTTCATGCGCGCTCTTCAGCATGGTTTCATGACGGGCCGATGAAGGCATAGCCGATGGCCGTCTACAACCACCGGAAAGCAGCGCATCGGCCCGAAAATCGAATCCGATAGTGTAGAGCGTACTTTGTGCGTCCAATTGGACGCACGTCGTTCTAATCAGGCGGGAACCTTGATGACTGCGCGCAAGCCGCCGAGCGGGCTCTTGTCGAGCATGATGTCGCCGCCATGGCTGCGGGCGATGTCGCGTGCGATGGCAAGGCCAAGGCCAGTGCCGCTGGCGTCGAGGTTGCGGGCCTCGTCAAGCCTCACGAAAGGCTTGAACACCTCCTCGCGCTTTTCGGGTGGAATGCCCGGACCGTCGTCGTCGATGGTGACGAGCAGCGAGCCGCGGCCGTGGTTGGCGTTGATCTCAACCGTCTTGGCATAACGGAAGGCGTTGCCGACGACATTGGATAACAGCCGGGCAAAAGCGTGGGGCCGCACATGCACATTTGGATCACCGGCGAGCGCGGTCGACAGTTTGCGCTTGCGCAGCGTGGCCTCCTCGCCGAGCTTGTCGAAATAGGCTTGAAGATTGAAACGGCCGGCGTCTTCCGTCGCCTCGCCGCGGGCAAAGGCGAGATAGCCTTCCAGCATGGACTGCATGTCATCGATGTCCTGACCAAGCGCCTCGGTGTCGGCCTTGGTCCCGGTCAGCGCAAGCTGCAGCTTGAAGCGGGTGAGAATGGTCCTCAAATCGTGACTGACGCCGCTCAGCATGGCGGTGCGCTGTTCGAGCTGGCGTTCGATGCGTTCGCGCATCTGGATGAAAGCAAAGCCGGCGCGGCGAACCTCCTCGGCGCCGCGCGGACGAAAATCGAGCGGCATCGGCCGGCCCTTGCCAAAACTTTCGGCGGCCTCGGCCAACGTCAGGATCGGCCGGATCTGGTTGCGCAGGAACGGGATGGCGATCATCAGCAGCACCAGCGAGGTGCCGACCATCCAGATCAGGAAAATATGCGTGTTCGAGGCATAGGCCTGACTGCGGCGCACGAAGGCGCGCAGCACCTTGCCTTCGAGCTGCACGCGGACCTCGATGATATTGGAATTGCCGACCGTATCGATCCAGAACGGACGGTTGATCTGATGGGTGATCTCGGACGAGAGAATTTCGTCGAGGATCGAGAAGAACGGCTTTGGACCGGGCGCCGGCAGCGGATCGGGCGGAAGCAAGTCGATCTTCAGCTGCATGCGGTCCTGTGCGATGCGGATGATGTTGGCGTAGTCGGCGTCGTTCGGATAGGTTTCGACCAGGTCGACGATGGCGGCAATGTCACGGACCGTGGCCTGCGACAGGCGCTGCGTCACGGTCTGCCAGTGGCGTTCCATGAAAACAAAGGCGAGGACCGATTGCAGCAGGATCATCGGTGCGATGACGATGATCAGCGAGCGGGCATAGAGCCGCTTCGGCATGTAAAGCGAAACGAGGCGCCAGAACCGTTTCCAGGCAAGCGGCACCGCCTTGAGCGCCCGCGTGGCGCGAGCGCTCAAGCCGCGATCTCCCGGCCGTTCCAGTTGCGTGGTTGCCATACGCCCTTTTTGCTCATCTGCAGCCAGTCAACAAGGGGCTGCGGGCGGCAGTCTATTCCACGCTGAGCCGATACCCAATACCGCGCACGGTCTGCAGCCAGACCGGATTGGACGGATCGCGCTCGATCTTGCGGCGCAGCCTGTTGATCTGGACGTCGATGGTGCGTTCGCCGACTTCGGACTCGTCGCCGACAAGCTCATGGCGCGGTATCGTTTCGCCGGCCCGCGCCGCGAAGATCGCCAGGATCTCCTGCTCGCGGTCGGTCAGCTTCAGAGCCTCGCCGCCGCGCTTGAGCTCCCGCCTGGCGATCTGGAACGTGTAGGGGCCGAAGACCAGTTGCTCGACCTTGGGCGTCGTTGCCGGACCGCCGCGGCGCAGGATGTTGTTGATGCGCAGGATCAATTCGCGGGGATCGAAAGGCTTCGGCAAATAGTCGTCGGCGCCGGCCTCGAGCCCGGTGATCCGGCTGTCGGTCTCGGAGAGCGCGGTAAGCATCAGGATCGGCACGTTCTTGCTTGCCCGCAGCGCCTTGGCGAGATCGACGCCGGTTTCGCCCGGCATCATGATATCGAGCACGAGCAGGTCGAAATCGAGGCCGGCGAGCTTGCGCCGCGCTTCGCCGGAATTTCCGGCAACGGTGACGCGAAAGCCGTTTTCGGTCAGATATTGTTTGAGAAGATTGCGGATACGGGTATCGTCATCAATCACCAGCAGATGCGGCGCGTCGTCGTCCGGTGCTGCCGGTCGATCAACCCTTTCAATGGTCTCCATGGCTTTTCCCTGACGTTTTTGCGGGCACAATGTCGATCTGCGCCCTTAGTTCCGGATTGACCATCGCTTCCAGGAAGCGCTCGATCAAGGCGCGTTCGGTGGCTCCGGAATCTTCCAATGCAGCATGGATGCGGCGTGACTGTGGCCGTGCCAGCGCCAGTGCCAGGGCGCGGCCCTTGGCTGTCGGATAGAGCTCGCGCTGGCGGCGGTCGCGCGGACCCTGCAACTGGACGATGTGGTCGGTGTCGATCAGTTGCTTGAGCACGCGCGCCAGGCTCTGCTTGGTGATCTTCAGCACGTCGAGGAGTTCGGCGACCGTCAGGCCCGGCCTGCGATTGACGAAATGCAGAACCCGGTGATGGGCGCGGCCGAAGCCATAATCGGACAGGATCTGGTCCGGATCGGAGGTAAAATCGCGATAGGCGAAGAAGAACAATTCGATGATGGCAAAGTCGATGCCGTCCTCGTCGGTGATCGCCGTCCTGATCGGTTTTCCGGCTGGGTGGCTGCGATCCGTCATCTTTTCTCCGTGCGAAAGGGAAATTATGTCAGTACTATTGACGTAATTTCCCGGCAATGGTAATTTTTGACAAGCTTTTCGGCGGATTGCGAACGAAAAGGCAAGGGAAAGCCGTTTTTCCGGAACTTCCTGTGTTTGCCAGACCTTATATATCCGCCTACGCTTCGAGATACCGGCCGCCCGGTGCGGCTGACATGAAACACGCAACGACACAATATGTGCGGGCGGCCGCCCGCGGGAGGTTACCATGGCATCCGTTCCCTTTGACCAAATGGACGGCTTTATCTGGATGAACGGCGAGTTCGTCAAATGGGCCGACGCCAAGATCCACGTGCTGACCCATGGCCTGCACTACGCCAGCGCGGTGTTCGAGGGCGAGCGCGCCTATGGCGGCGAGATTTTCAAGCTGACCGACCACAGCGAGCGCCTGCACGAATCGGCACGCCTCCTCGGCTTCAAGATTCCATATTCGGTTGCCGAGATCGACGACGCCTGCCGCACGCTGTTGAAAAAGCAGGGTTTCCAGGATGCCTATGTCCGGCCGATCGCCTGGCGCGGCAGCGAACAAATGGGGGTTTCGGCGCAAAACAGCAGGATCAACTGCGCCATCGCCATCTGGCAGTGGCCGAGCTATTTCGATCCGGCACAGAAGCTGAAGGGCATCCGTCTCGATCTGGCCGAATGGCGCCGCCCCGATCCGCGCACCGCGCCGTCGAAATCGAAGGCTGCCGGCCTCTACATGATCTGCACCATGTCCAAGCATGCCGCCGAAGCCAAAGGCTATGCCGACGCCATGATGCTCGACTGGCGCGGCCAGGTTGCGGAAGCGACCGGCGCCAATATCTTCTTCGTCAAGGATGGCAAGATCCACACACCCACCCCCGATTGCTTCCTCGACGGGATCACCCGCCGTACGGTGATCGGCCTTGCCAAGGATCGCGGCTTCGAGGTGATCGAGCGCACCATCATGCCGGAAGAGCTCGAAGGCTTCCAGCAGTGCTTCCTCACCGGAACGGCGGCCGAGGTGACGCCCGTTTCAGAGATCGGTCCATACCGATTCGAGGTGGGTGAAATCGCCAAGACTCTGATGAACGACTATTCTGCAGCCGTTCAACCCAAGCATGCGATCGCCGCAGAATAACGAAAGTCACAGCTTTTTTAATAAGTAGGGGCGGTTTTCGAGCCGCCCCTTTTATTTAAGCAGTTCTGCATTTGACTTTCGTCCAATTCGGCGTCTCATGATGCTGTCGGCCCGGGAGGCTGGCAGCTATGGAGGGACTGGTAATATGGACATGAACACGCTTCTTCCGATCATTGTTCAGGTGATTACGGGTATCATCGGTGGCCAGGCGGTGGGCGCGGCGCTCAAGACAGCGGCAATGGGGCAGCTTACCAAAATCCTGGGCGGCGCGCTTGGCGGCGTCGGCGGTGCGGCCATCCTCGGCAGCCTGCTCGGCGGTGGTACGATCGATCCGGCTGCAGCCGCAGCGGCAACGAGCGGATTGGGCAGCGCGCTGAATGTGCAGAACATCGTCGGCGGTGCCGGTGGTGGCGCCATTCTGACGGCCATCATCGGCGCGGTCATGAATGCGATGAAGAAGTAAGCCTGGCGGTTTCGGGCTTTTCGCATGGGCGGCTTCGGCCGCCCATTTTTGTGCGTGGCAGCGGTGGACGCCGTTTACATGTGTCTCTACATCAGGGCCGACACAGCGAAAGGACGATCATGGGTCAGCTCAATGCCGGTATCGTGCCGGTCACGGCGTTCCAGCAAAACTGCACCATCCTCTTCGACATGGACGACAGACAAGGCGTTGTCGTCGATCCGGGCGGCGACATCGACAAGGTGCTGGCAGTGCTCAAGGACAATGCGATCAACGCCGGTGCAATCTGGATCACGCATGGTCATATCGACCACGCCGGCGGCGCCATGGAGCTGAAGGAGGCGCTCGGCATCGAGATCATCGGCCCGCATGAGGCCGATCGTCCGTTGCTTGCCAATCTCGAGAACCAGGCGAAACACTACGGCATCGCCGATCCGGTGCGCAACTGCGTGCCCGACCGCTTTCTCAGCGAAGGCGATACCGTCTCGTTCGGCCAGCACGCGTTCGAGGTCTTTCATTGCCCGGGCCACGCGCCCGGCCATGTCGTATACTACAATCGTGCTGCGAAGTTCGCCCATGTCGGCGACGTGTTGTTCCGCGGCTCGGTCGGGCGCACCGACCTGCCGGGCGGCGACCATGCCGCGCTGATCGCCTCGATCAAGGACAAGCTTTTGCCGCTCGGCGACGACATCGGCTTCATCTGCGGCCATGGTCCCGGCGGCCGCTTCGGCGAGGAGCGCCGGAGCAATCCATTCCTGATTTAAAGCGCGTCGCGTGTGGGGTGCCTCATGCGACGCGCTTCAATCTCTTCCCTTATGCATGCTGACAACAAAAACGCGCTGGCCTTGCGGACAGCGCTTTGTTTGGGGGCAGGAAGCCTCAGTTCGCGGTGCAGAAATGCTGTTCGCCGTCATAGCCGATGAACGTGCCGGTGCGGGCGTTGAAAGAGCGATAGCGATCCGAACAATATTCATACCAGCCACGGGTCCATGGCTCTGCGTAGCCGTCATTGTAGACGACCCGCGGTTCCGCGTAGTAGCGGCGCACCGGGGCGGAGCGTGGATAACGACCATAATCGTCGTAGCCGGGGTCGTAATAGCTGGGCTGCGGGTTGTTGAGCGCACCAACGATCAGGGCGCCGGCCGCGAGGCCAAGGACGCCTGCCGCGATCGCATCGCCATTGCCACGATGATGGTGCCGGTGGCGCCAGTCACCAGCGCTGGCCGCTGGCAAGGTCGCGAGCATGGTCGCAGCAATCGCGGCGGACAGGACGGCGGTCTTGAAAATTCGGTTCATGTCGGTCTCCTTCATGCCGGCCCGGGTAATTTGGGGGATGCGGTCCGGCTTTACCGAAGCTGATAGGCGACCGTGGCTGAACGGGGGCTGAACGAAATTGACGGGCTGGGGCCAGCCGATATTCATCGACGGCATGGCGCAAGGCACAGATATCGTACGCTCAACAAGGAGTGGACCTGCGCCACGGGACCGTCCGACGCTGTCTCGAACTCGGCTCAGCCGATCGACAGGTTGACGGCTTTCGGACCCTTGCCGCGCTTGTCCGGCTCGGTGTCGAATGTTACCTTCTGCCCATCCTCAAGACCGGGAAGACCCGACGCCTGCACGGCCGAAATATGGACGAAGACATCCTTCGCCCCATCATCCGGCGTGATGAAGCCGAAGCCTTTGGCATGATTGAAGAATTTGACGGTGCCGGTCTGCGGCATGGGAAGCTCCTTTGATCCCATCAAGTCCAGTCTCGGGCCGGCAAATGCCCGAGTGGAAATTTGTCGTTTATTTTAGCGTCATCGGCAAGAGAAAGTTTTGCGAGCCCTGGCTTGCCGCCACGCCACGAAAAAGGCGCGACGAAAACCGCCGCGCCTTCGAAAACTCGGGTCCGGCCCTGAAAGCCGGTTCAAGGCCTCTGAAGGGCCTCGGGCACATTCCTGGCACGTCCGCGCGGACGTGGGGGGCCGCCCCACACTAAAAGCGCCCCAAGAAAACCAAAAGAGACAAGAACAAAACGGAGGGCAGGCCCAACAAAGGGGAAAAAAAGGAGAACACAACACAC
>NZ_JBVVPW010000047.1:0-8084 GCF_055811385.1 Mesorhizobium sp. WSM4849 | reverse complement strand
CCCCCCCCCCCCCCCCCCCCTCCCCGGCGCCCCCCCCCCCCCCCCCCCGCCTCCCCCCCCCGGCCGCCCCCCGCCCCCCCCCCCCGCCCCCCCCCCCCCCCCCCCCCGCGCCGACGATTCAGTCCGCGCGCAGATTGACCGCCTTCGGTCCCTTGCCCATGCGGTCGGGCTCGACGTCGAAGGTGACCTTCTGGCCATCGACGAGCGTGCGCAGGCCCGAAGCCTCGATCGCGGAGATGTGGACGAACACGTCCTTGGCGCCGTCATCTGGCGTGATGAAGCCGAAGCCTTTGGTAGCGTTGAAGAATTTAACGGTGCCGGTCTGGGCCATTGGGGAAACTCCTTCACCCGTGTCAGTCTTTGTGGTTTGCCCGCCGCCTGACGCCGTGGGCAAGTCCCGGTGGTTGCTTCGGCAGTCATGCATTGGCGCATGGTCAAAACCCCCCGCCGAAAAACGGGGCCGTCAGAGATTCACAGTATCGGGGAAAGGTCGTCCAAAACGTTCCGCTCTCCGGGTCGCAAATGCCCGAACACAAAATTTATCGCACGGAAAGGTGATCGTTGCAAGGTAGCGCCCGCGGGCCACCCAATGGGCGCATTCCGACGCATGGCATCGATAGGACGGGGTGCTCGCCCGGTCATCGGCCAGAGCCTGGCCACGCATGGTCCAGCGGGCTGGGGCAGCTTGCAAACAGGGGTTGCATTTGGCGGTGGAATGGCGAGGATCGGCTGGAGTGGAGCGCGCGCGTTTGCGCCCGAGCGGTGGCTCGAGGGAGGTATAGTCATGAAATTTCTTGCGGCAATCTTCTCGCGGCAGGGTTTTCCCATCCTGTTGCTGTCGGCAGTTCTTGCAGCCTGTACCGCGGTTGTGGTGGAGGAAGGACCGGGGTACCGCCCGCCAAGGCCCGGGCCGCAATTCTGCACCAAGCAGTATGATCCGGTCTGCGCCCGGCGCGGCGGCGACCGCCAGACCTTCGCCAATGCCTGCCTTGCCGAGCGGGCCGGATATCGCATCATCAGCGGCGGCCAGTGCCGCGACGGCGGCGGTGATGGAGAGCAGACATTCTGCACACGCGAATACCGCCCGGTCTGCGCTCGCCGCGGCGGCGAGTTGCGCACCTTCCCCAACGCCTGCGAGGCTCGCGCCGCCGACTATCGCATCGTCGACGACAGTCCCTGCTGAGAGGCTGGTTTCCTCCCCGTCTCCGGACGGGGAGGGCAGCTGGCGCCTCTTGCCTCTACGCCGGCAGCACCGAGCGCTCGACAGCTACACAGCGGTGCGGTCTCGCCTTTATGGCAATGGGCGATGAACTCGGCCCTAGCCAATCCTGACCATATGGCTTTGACATTACGTGATCTTTTATCCGATCCGCGCGATGGCTGGATGAATGCAGGGCTGCTCATCCGTCCGCCACTAGCCCTTGGACTTCGGCTTCAAACCGGCTTCCGCCTGCTTGACGGCCGAGCCGAAGGGCAAGGCCGGCTTTGCCGCCGCCTTGTCCTTCTTGGGCTTGCGTGTCTCGCGGTTGCTGCGCTGTTGACCCTTGGCCATTTCTTGGTCCTCGTGATTGATTAACGTGGTGGTGGCTGATGTGGACCTAAAGCGCGTCGCGTTGAAAAGGATTCAGCCGACGCGCTTTAAGTTTTTGTTTTTATGCATGTCGTTGTCCCAAAAACCGCTTCGCACCCTCGGGTCAGGCCCGTGGGCATGCTTTTGGGCGACATGCATTAGGTGCTCGGATTGTCGGCCACTTCGAGATTGTCTTCCGTGGTGACCCGTTCATGGGTCTCCTCGTCGCTGCGGATGCGGTATTGCGGCGAGCCGTCCTTGACCGGCAGCTTGCTCTTGATCTGGAACAGCTCAGCGGTCTTCTGGACAAGGCCGGTGCGGCTCTTCATGCGAACGGTCTGGCCGATCGCGAAAAGATGTGCGGGCGTGTCGGTGCGTGGGCGTGCGTTCTGCTGGAAGCGGATCATGCGGCATTCTCCTGGTCGCGCCTCAGCGCGGTTTCGAGTTCGGCGAAGTCGATGGCGACCAATTGGCTGGTCTGGCTTTTCACCGTCCTTGCCGGCAGATGGATGAAGGTGGCGACACGCCGCCAGGCAAGCCACGATATGCCATCGATAAGCTCCTCATCGTGGTCGATGTCGTAGTCGCCGGCCGGCATTTTTCCTTCCAGGCCGCCGAGCATGAAGGGTACCTCGAAATGCGCGATGGAATGGGTAGTTCGGCCAGACATTCTCGTGCCTCGAAGTCTCGTTCCCGGCTTGGATCCGATAAGGTGGTGCCCGCTTCGCGGCACCGGGACTTAAGTGTCGTGTGTCCCGTATCGGCAATTTGGGTATCGGCGATCTGGAATGAGTTTGGCGGGTCGAGAACCTCTGACGCCGCGAGATGCCAAGCTTGGCCCAAAAAACGATCTCAATTCATTAATCCAAAATTGCGGTTTATTCAAGAAGATTCCCACCCATCGTCGACCTTATCGCGAAATTACTTTTCTAGGACTATTTGTAGAATGGTGATACGATCCGGACACTTCACAAGAATTGTTTGAGATTGTGCCGGAAAAATTCATCCCGGCATCGATTTTTATTTACATCTGAAAGGAAAAATCATGGTTTCCGTGAAAACACCTGATGGTTCGGCCGTAACAATCAAGCCGATTATCAAGCAGGCCGCCGGGCCTACAAAAGTCATGTCGGCGCGGCTGACGATACGAAGTGACGAGGCAGCAAGGCGAAGGATCGCCGACACCGATGGCACGCTGCGGCGGGCCAGACAGGTTGCCGAGACCAACCGCCTGATCTGACAGCCGGCTTGCTGTAGTATCTTGATTTTGCGGATGATCCTTTCCGAACCTCCGGTTCGGGGTCATGCGCTGAGGAACTCGATCGTGACGCTCAATTTTCCCAACCGCAGCCGCTCCTACGACGCTGCGGCCAAGCGCATTCGCTTCGTCGGCCATGACGGCATGTTCGAAGTGCCCTTCTTTGTGGAGATTGCAGCGCTTTCGGCGGCAACGGCCACGGGCGGGGCGGAAGCCGAGTATCTCAGCGCCTTCGATGCGGAGCGTTCGTCGATCCAGGATGTTGCGCGCGAAGCCTATTCGCACGGCCGCAAGAACATGTATGTATTGACCCAGGCCGATTTCCGGTAAGCTGGCCTGCGAACCCTTGAACCTGCCGCGCCGATGGCCTAGATCGCGGCAGGCGGACAAAACACGGCAGGTTTCCCATCAACAGAGATCAGAGAAGACCGGCAGGCGCGGGCGCCAATTTCGGCTCAGGCGGACAGCCGCCGCTGGGGCTCGACCAGCGCGTGCAGCAGGCACTGCAATTGCATCAGGCGGGGCGCCGGCAGGAAGCCGAGATGCTCTACCGGCAGGTGCTGGCGCAAAAGCCCAATCATGCGGCGGCAGCCCATTTCCTCGGTTTGCTGCTGCACCAGACCGGGCGCAGCGCTGAAGGACTTGATCTCCTCGAACAGTCGGTGCGCCTGCAGCCCAAGAATCCGGATTTCCTCAACAATCTCGGCACGGTGATGCGCGACCTCGGCCGTGTCAGTGCAGCCGTCGATTTCTTCCGCGGCGCGGTGGCAATCCGGCCGGACCAACTCGCGGCGCGCGACAATCTCGGCTCCTCGCTGAAGCAACTCGGCCAGTTCGAGGGCGCGGAGGAGATTTATCGCGGCACCATCGGTCGCAACCCGTTCCATGTCCGCGCCCGCATCGGGCTTGCCGAAACGCTGCAGGAGGCAGGGCGGCTGGAGGAGGCGCTCGCCGTCTTCCGCGAAGCATTGGCAATTCGGCCGAAGGACGCCGACCTGCTGCACGGTCTGGGCGTCGGGCTGATGGAGAAGGGCAACCTCAGAGAGGCGGCGGAGCATTTCCGGCTGGCGCTGGCGGTCGATCCCGGCATGGCCAGGGCCTGGCTGATGCTCACCCAGGTCAAGCGCCAGCAGGAGCGTGACGCCGAGCTTGCCGGGATGGAGGCGCAGCACGCAAAGGCGCCGGAAGGCAGCCTGGCGCGCATCCAGCTTTCGTTCGGCCTCGGCAAGGCCAATGACGATCTGAAGGATTATGGCCGTGCCTTCGATTATTTCGCCGAAGGCAATGCGATCCGCCGCACGGGCATCGACTATGATGGGGGCAAGACACGCGCCGAATTCGAGGCGATGAAGGCAGTGTTCGACAAGGCCTTCTTCGACGAGCACAGACCGAGCGGGATTGCCGACGACACGCCGATCTTCGTCGTCGGCATGCCGCGCTCCGGCACCACGCTTGTCGAGCAGATCATCGCCAGCCATCCGCAGGTCTATGGCGCGGGCGAGCTCGGCATATTGAAGACGGCGGTCGGCAAGCAGTTTCCGCCGGGTATGAAGGGCGGCTTTCCCTCGGGCATCACCGACATGCCCGACAAGGTCTATGCCGAGGCGGGGCAGGCCTATCTAGACCTGCTGCACGCCCGCTATCCGGGTTTCCGGCATGTCACCGACAAGATGCCCGGCAACTTCCTGCTGATCGGCTTCATCCATCTGATGCTGCCCAAGGCCAAGATCATCCATTGCGCGCGCGACGCGGCGGCGACCTGCCTGTCGATCTACAAGGTGCATTTCCGCGGCGACAGCCACCGCTACGGCTACGACCTCGGCGAGCTCGCCGATTTCCACAATCTCTACACCGATATCATGGCGCATTGGCGCACCGTTTTGCCTGATGTCGTACACGATGTGCGCTACGAGGATTTCGTCGCCGACCAGGAAGGGCAGTCGCGGGCATTGATCGCCCATCTCGGCCTGCCATGGGACGATGCGGTGTTGTCGTTCCACGAGACCGACCGGCCGGTGCGCACGGCGTCGGCGGCGCAGGTGCGCCAGCCGATTTACCAAGGGTCGGTCGATCTGTGGAAACGCTATGGCGACCGGCTCAAGCCGCTGCTCGACCGGCTGGCGTAATGCGGGCCTACAGCTCAATGAAGGGCTGAAAGCCGCCGAAGATCATGCGCTTGCCGTCGAACGGCATCGCCGACCAGTCGGATTTCATGCGTGGGTCGGCCATCACCTTGGCCATCACCGCATCGCGGCTCTGCCGCGATTCATAGACGGCCCATGAGAAGACGACGACCTCGTCTTCCTTGGCCTGCACGGCGCGCGGGAACGAGGTGACCTCGCCATAGGGCACGTCGTCGCCTATGCATTCGACAAAGGCGAGCGCACCATGCTCCTTCCAGACGGCGCCGGCTGTTTGCGCCAGCTTCTTGTAGGCATCGAGATTTGCCTTGGGCACGGCAAGTACGAAACCATCGACATAGGACATTGTGGTTCTCCTTGGGTTGGGTAGGGTTTTTCCTCCTCCCACAACAAGGGGAGAAGGAAAGAAGGCGCTACGCTGCCTTCACCGGCGCGTTCATCGCCCACTCCACGCCGAAGGGATCAGTCAGCTGACCCCAGCGGTCGCCCCAGAACATCACCTGCAGCGGCGTGCCGACCTTGCAGCCGGCGTCGACGGCGCGCTTCCACCAGGCGTCGATGTCATCGCTGCCGAGATGGAGCTGCATGGTGAAGCCCTGCGGCTTCACCGCGGCCATTCCGTGCTCGGGATAGAAGTCGGAGATCATCAAGGTCGAACCGTTGATGTGGAGATGGATGTGCATCGTCCGCCCCTGCTCGTCCGGCGGGTAGAAGAAGACCTGCTCGGCGCCGAAGGCCTTTTTGTAGAATTCGGCGGCTTTGAAGGCGCCATCCAACTGAAGATAGGGCGTCAAGCCGCCAAGGACTTTCGCTGCGGGCTGGGTTTGGGGCTGATCGTTCATCTTTTTGCTCCTCTCTGCGTTTGGATTGACCTTGCGGACCACAGGACGAATGAAGCGGCGGCGGTCCTACACGTCAGATACATTTTTTAATTGCCGAGACCAGATGGGCCGGGCCGTCGGCGGCTGGAGTGACCCTGGGCGACGCGCAAGGCTTATGACGGCGCCGCTGCGGTCGGCTGGTCTCTTCATCTTGCCTCGGACAAAGAGATTGCAATCCGGGGGCTGTTTTGCGCGTCGACGACGATCTCCGGCCAGCCGATGTCCTTGCGCAGTTCGATCGGCAACGAAAGGAGGGCGCGCTCGCTGCGGTAACGGGCGCGAGCCGCCGAGTAACGGGTCGCTATGCGACCTACGGATGACAGAATAGACATGATGCTCTCTCCTCGATTGGCGCCGGCATCACCGTGTCGGCAACCCAAGGACGTGGCGCGCGGCCATGATCCGACAGAGCGTCGGAATTTTTTGCCGCAAAGCTTCAACCGCCCGTTTCTGCCACCGATCGGAAGAAATCCTCCGGGCTGTCGACCTCGGCCAGCCGCCGGTTCTCGATCAGCCAGAAGCGGTTGCCGATCGCCCTGATGAAGGAGCGGTCGTGCGAGGCCAGCACGCAGCTCGCCTGATGGCCGAGCAGTTCCGCCTCCAGCGCCTCCTGGCCGTCGATGTCGAGATGGTTGGTCGGCTCGTCGAGCAGGTAGAAATTGGGATTGGCGAGCCTCAGCGCCAGCATCATCAGCCGCGCCTTCTGTCCGCCCGACAGCACGCCGATCCTGCGCTCCTGCATGTCGATGCCGACGCCCGCACCGGCGAGTAGCGAGCGGGCACGCTGCTCGCCGACATCGAATCTGCGCGAGAGCATCGCCAGCGGCGTGTCGTCGCCGCTGATGCCCGACAGCGCCTGATCGCTGTAGCCGAGCACCGTCGACGGCGTCACCTTCACGCCTTGCGTTGCCGTCTCTGGCTCGACGACGGCATTCCTGATCAGGTTGATGAGCCGCGACTTGCCGACACCGTTGCGGCCAAGCAGCACTATGCGATCGCCTTGGCAGATGTGGCGCTTGCCGGTCCTGAACAGCAGCGTGCCGTCAGGCGTTTCGACCGCCACGTCGTCGAGCGTGATCAGCACCTTGGCATGGGTGCCGCGATTGGCGAGCCTTATCGCGCCCGCCGATTTCTCGCGGTGCGCGGGCGCTGCGACCTCCTCGAGGCGCTGGGCGCGCTGGTTGAGCTGCTTGGTCTTGACCGTCAGCAGGTCGCTGCCCGAATTGATGCCGATGTTGTTGAGCTTGGCCGCCTGCCGGCGCAATTGCTGCGCCACCTTCATGTCGCGCTGGAATTTGCGCTCGGTCGAGGCGTCGACTTCGCTCAACGCATCGCGTGCCCTGGAATAGGGCAGCGAGAATACCGGCGACTGTTCGGGGCGCAGGAACAGGGTCCGGTTGGTCGTCCCGTCGAGGAATGCCCGGTCGTGGCTGGCGATCATCACCGGCACCTCGCGCGGCAGCGCGTTCAGCCAGGTCTCGAGTTGGCTGATCTTGGCGAGGTCGAGATGGTTGGTCGGCTCGTCGAGAAGCAGGACATCGGGATCGGTGACCCAGACGCGCGCGATCAGCGCCAGCCTTTGCCAGCCGCCGCTCAAGGCCCGCATCGGCCGCTCGCGCATCGGCTGCGGTACGTCAAGTGAATCGAGAACCACGTCGACACGCCATTGCTCGCTTTCGGCCTGCTCGGCCGGCAAGGCGTCGGCCACCACCTGCTGAAAGCGCTGCTCGGCCAGTGCTGCGGGAACGGCTTGCTCGACATAGCCGACGCGCAGACCGCGCGTGCGGGTGATGTCGCCTGATGTCGGCTCCATTTCGCCGGTCAGGCACTTCAGCAAGGTGGATTTGCCGCGGCCATTGGCGGCGACGATGCCGAGGCGGTCGCCGGTGCCGATGGTGAGATCGAGGTTGGAGAAGAGCGGCGCACTCATGGTGACGCCGAGGGACTTGAGGCTGATCAGGGCCATGTGGGTTTCTCTGGTCTGGCCGGAGGGAGGTTCCGGTTCGATGCACTTTGACGGTGCGCAGGCTGGCCATCAGGCTCGGCGTTGCGGCACCACGAAGGGCAGACCAAGAAAATCGAAGCGGGAGAACCCGGACCGTCTCTGGTCAGCCCTGCGAGCAAGCTCGCAGGGCAGGGACAGGGCCGCGCTGACGGGATAGTGTCCTGAAGGTTCTGCAAAAAGCTTTGGAGAGAGAACGGCCCTTGCTCTGAGGCGAGGGGCGGCCATGGCA
>NZ_JBVVPW010000046.1:0-44183 GCF_055811385.1 Mesorhizobium sp. WSM4849 | reverse complement strand
CGCTTCGGCATCCGCAGCTTCCGGCTGAGCCTGCGCCAGGCGGCGGACAGGCTCGAGACCATCCGCACGGCGGAGGGGACGCCGCTGCCGGACAACACCCGCGCCGAGCTCTACCGCTTCCTTGAGCGGCTCAGCCTGGTGCGCTGCGCGATGGGCCCCCGGCCCATCCTTGACCGTCACTGCGCGCGGCGGCCAATTCGAAGCCAAGGTCGGGACGAGGAGATGGTCACCAACTGGCCGAACAAGGAGATGAGGAAACGAAGCAAGATCAAGCTTGACAATCATCGCCCCATACAGGTGAAAATCTGACGCTTGGTACCCGAGGTTAGACAACCGCTTTGGGTGGGAGATCGCCATTCGGCGGGGATCGGCCGAACGGCTTAGGAGCGCCATATCCTGACCTACACAGCGGGAACAGGTAAGGTCGCCTCACGCCCCGATTCCCGACGGTGGGGGTTGGCTGTGGCGACCACCGATTAGTTGATTTGACAATTGGTCGGGTCGGGCTCTGGGATGATTTGTTCGTGCGCACCACGCACATGCTAAAAGGAGGAAGCGATGAAATCTATGAATCGCAGATCCACACTTGCCTTCGGTATTACAGTTGCAGCAGTTTTGACCGTATGTGGAGGTTCGGCATTCGCGGACGATATGGATGTGACCCTGCTTACGCCTGACAAGCTGGTATGGAAGGATAATCCGGGCCTGCCGAAAGGGGCTCAAACCGCCATCTTGGTGGGCGATCCGGCGAAAGCTGGCGACGTGGTCGTCCTGCGCGCCAAGTTTCCGGCCAACTATCAGGTTCCGCCCCATACTCACCCGTATGCCGAGACCATTACTGTGATCAGCGGTAGCGTCGGCTTTGGTGTTGGGGAAAAGGTCGAAAAGAATGGTGACTTGCTCAAACCGGGCACCTTCTACGCGCAACCAGCAAATCACGCGCATTACGTCTGGACAGCAGGGGAAGAGGGTATCATCGAAGTTCATTTTGTCGGTCCGGGAGGGATCAGCTACATCAACCCGGCTGACGATCCGCGCAAGAAGTGAAATGCGGCTCAGCCGGCTACTTTGCACCTCGCACACCCTTGTTGCCCGGAATAGAAGCGCGAGCTTTACCTGGCGCGGATAAATGCAAACCGCATCAACGGAAGCGGAGCGCTCGGCAGCTCAGGCTCCCTCTCTCCTTCTGCCAAAAATCGTGGCCCATTGGCGATATTAAGAAAGCTGGTCCCGGAGACGTTGGAATTTGCCACTGGGGCATGACCGCCTCGGGTCATTCCGAACGGGAAGGTCGCTCCAAGAGCGGTCTTTCGATGCTCTGCCGCTGTGATTTCGGCTGTCGTGATTGGGTCATTCCTTCCGGTTTGAGAACGGGAAGGTTGCGCCCATCTCGGCCATTGCGCCGGCCCCTCCCATATTCCAAAAGCGGACATCGCTAGTGTCGACATCACGGCCAAGGTTGCGCCACTGCAGTCGGCTGCGAACGGCTCAGCATTGACCGCTATGAGATCCAATACGCGCCTTTGAGACAACGGCGATGGGCTACGGCGTGGCCGTCGAGGTAACGTTACCAGCCATGGGCGTTGGACGACTTCAGCTTGGACAATCGCTAACGTCGCCTTCTACGGGAAGGAAGAAGCGACGCCGTTCGCACGCGGTCAGCTCGCGTGGAACAGTTTGCTTCGCGAAATCGATGAGATCCTGGGGGTGTCGGAAAAACGCGAATGACTCGAGGATCTTGCTTATAGGACACGATCACGATCCTCGTTCCATCCGAATTAAAGGCCGCGCGCGTCAGTGCTGGTCGCTTGTTCTCCTCGTCCGGACTGACAAGTACTGCCATCTGGCGCCCCGATTGAGCTGCCCAAAGACGGACCGTGCGATCCTGGAATGAAGCCGTCACGACATAAAGGCCATTGCCACTGAATTGCGCACTATTCACTCCGCCACTGTGTCCCCTTAGAACTGTTCTTTCCGTTCCTTCCGGGACGCCCCATGTTCGTACGGTGCCGTCGCGTGAGGCAGTCAGCACGGACCGGCCGTCCTGGCTGAAGGACACTGTTGTCAGCTCGTTGCTGTGCCCTTTCAGGATCGCGACGGTGCGTCCGTCTTTGACCGACCAGATCCGCGCCGTGTGGTCGAGCGAAGCCGTGGCAACCAGTTGACCATCCGGACTGAATGCCGCGCCGGTTATTGAGCGCTCGTGCCCGACCAGTTTCTTCAGTTCGGTCCCGTCGGGCTTCACCAGGTGTCCCGCGCTGCCGGTCGCAGCGAAGACGAGATCGCCATCCCGGTTGAAAACAACCTGCGGTAACGTCTCGCTTGAAGGGATGGTGGCGACTTTGGCGCCGCTCGCCGCGTCCCACACCAGGGCGGTACCGCGACCCGAACCCGCCGCCAGAAGGCTTCCCGCCGGGCTGAACTGAATATGACGCAGTCCAATGGGCGATTTGATGGTCGCGAGCTGACGTTTACTCGCAACATCCCAGACCAGAACTCGGCCCGCGCGAGATACGGTTGCGACCCGAGTTCCGTCCGGGCTGAACGTCGCACTGTGGAAGATCTCGCCTGTGTCGAACTTGGCAATCTCGCGTTCGGTCGTGACATCCCAAAGGTGTACTTTGGCGTCCCCGCCTCCAGTCAGAAGATGCACGCTATCGGGACTGAAGACCGCAAAGGTCGGTGGATATTCATGCAGCAGATCCGTCGTCAGAATCCCGTTGACGTCCCAGAGCCGGGCGGTGCCATCGTGCGAAGCCGTGACAAGAGTATTACTGTCGACCGGATTGAACTCCAGGTGCTCAATCAAGCCATCATGGCCAGTAATGGTTGTGAACAGTGACGCTCGACCGACGTCCCAGATTCGTATCGGACCGTCGATGGAAGCGGTGGCAAGAAGGCGATCGTCGGGGCTGAACGCGCTGTTCATTTCCCTGTCAGGGTTATAGGGACCGATTTCAACCAGTTTCAAGTTCGGCGTCTCTTGGCCGAGCACATCAAGCAAGATTCCCGACTTGCCGTCCCAGATCCGTGCGCTGCCATCGAGCGAGGCCGTTGCAATCCGGCGGCCATCGTGACTGAAGATGACACCCTGCGGTTGGGTGTCGCTCTTGTGGCCGGTCAGCCTGGCGATCTCGGTTCCGTTCCCTACGTCCCAGAGGGCGGGGAAACTGCCGTATTCAGCTGTGCTCCACGAGCCTGCCAGCAGTCGGCTTCCGTCCGGGCTGAATGTCAGCGTGGATGGCCAAGTGCCAACGTTCCATTCATGGATCAGAGTGCCATCCGTGGCGTTCCAGACGAAGACCTTCCGCGCTTGTGAAGTCGCAAAGCTGCGACCCTCCGAATTGAAGCCGGCCAATGTATTAGTATCGGCCCATGCATTCTGTCCGGTGCTGGTTACGCTCAGGAGTTTCGTTCCCGTTCGGGCGTCCCAGAGTGACGTGGGACTGTTTTGCCCTGCCGTCAACACCCGATCGCCTTTCGGATCGAACACAGCCGTTGGGTAAAGCCCGACCGGTTCAAGCACAGCACGCTGCTCACCGGACGCGGCATCCCAGATGCGCGCGGTGCCGTCCCTTGCAGCCGTAATGACCCGGCGTCCGTCCGGACTGAATCCGGCTCTCTCCACGGGTCCCTGGTGGCCCTCCAAAATTGCAATACCTCTAGCCTTCGAGACGTCCCAAATGCGTGCCGTCTTGTCGTGGGACGCAGTGACAATGCGATCGCCCGTCCGATTGAAGACGGCCTGCGTCACTTCGGCGTCATGTTTGAACACCATCGTCTGGCGGTGTGCCAGCAGAGCGTTGAAAAGTGCGGCCTCCGCTTCAAAGAGATGTGGTCGCGCAGGCTTCGCACCGCTCTTCGGCAACGCCTCCAGCGCCAACAGGATCGCGGTCTCCGTATCGCCGCTCGCTGCGGTTTGCTTTGAGAGAAGCGAGAGCGAAAGAGACTGGTTGCGGAGCGCCTGGTCTCGTGCTGCGAGGGCGTCCTTTTCGGCCGATCTCGCCTTGTCCGCGCTCTGTTCCGCCAACTCCGCTTGCCACGTTGCTTCCTGTTGTCCTTTAAACCCGAAGAACGCGCCCGCGCAGGCTATGAGAGCCAATACGGTTGCCACGATCGCAGCATAGCGCGTGCGTCGCGCGAGCCGGCCCGCTGCCGTGGCTGCGAGAGTACGGCGTTCGGCCTCGCGCTCCAGACGTTCAGCCTCGCGCTCCAGACGTTCAGCCTCTCGCTCGAGGCGTTCGCGCTTTGCTGCTTCAGCGGCCTCAATCAGTGCCCGCTCCGCTTGCCGGTCCTTCTCCTCCCGCTCGTTCTGGGCACGCGAAGAGGCTTCGATGTATTCGATGACCTGATCGTCGACTTCTTCCCGTCTCGACTGCAGCAGTTCCTCGCCTTCGGCCAGACGCTTGCCGGATGGCAGGAGGAGTTCCTGGTTCCTGTTATCCGAGTGTCAGCGTTGGGCATCGGCCATGAGCCGAGCCCGCGCCTCGAGGAATCTCCTGTTTGCATTAACAATGTTGCCAGCGCGCGGCCACCGGCTCAACAAGGCTTCGTGGGCCACGCGGACGAAGACGTGGCCTG
Organism: Mesorhizobium sp. WSM4849; assembly: GCF_055811385.1. NCBI lineage: Bacteria > Pseudomonadati > Pseudomonadota > Alphaproteobacteria > Hyphomicrobiales > Phyllobacteriaceae > Mesorhizobium > Mesorhizobium sp. WSM4849. The sequence continues at coordinate 39,602 of NZ_JBVVPW010000046.1, read as the reverse complement.
CGGCATCCTCGTCGCTGACGAGCAGGCGAGCGGCGACCAGTGCTTCAACGAGAGCCAATCGTTGAGGTGTGCCCGTGACTTCGGCGCGCAAGGCCGGACGTGCCGCAACGGCTTCATCACCCGGGCGCACCGTGGTAAGGGCACGCAACACGACTGGCAGCTCCTCCTGGATGTCGGGCGGGAGCGCGTCAACGACTTCGTCGGCGCGGCGCGCGATCGCCCCTTCGAAACCGCCAAGTGCCTGATACGCAGCAAAGGTCAAAATGCGCTGCTCCCGCCCCGCCTCGTAGAGAGCGTCGAGCACAAATTCGAGAAGCGGCAAGGATCTGGGATCAGCAGATGCCGCACCCCGCAGCACATCGTCGAGCCGCCCGCGATCAGGACTTTCCTCGAAGCGGAGCCCGGCGGCGCGGGCCGGCTCGCGGATGATCTGGGCGATCTCAGGGCCGGACGGCGGCAAGAGCTCGTAGCTGCCAAGCCCATCTTTCAGCCCCGAGAAACCGGGGACTTCGCCGCAACGGTGAAAGAAATCCGATCGGATCGTCGCAGTCACCCAAGCCAGTCCACTGCCGGCGAGTGCCGCGAGGAGCCGCACCAGCGCTTCGCGCGATGCCGGCTTCTCCTCGGTCGTGAACAACTCCTCCATCTGATCGACGGCAACGATCAGTCGCAGTTGGGTGGGGACCGAAGCTGCGGCGGCCGCCGCTTTGGCGTGGGCCAGGCGCATGAGCGCCAGAGCTCGATCAGGTGAGTTCCAACAGAGTTGAGCCAGCGCTGCCGGTTCGCAACCCAGCTCAGGGAGGGCGCCTTCGCGAAGCAGCCCTGCAGCCAGTGACGTGACCGGATCAGGACCCTCCGACGGGCGGACCAGACAGCGGCGCCAAAAATTGATGCCAGCCACTGCGCCAGGCCGAGTGATGGAAGGCAGTAGCCCTGCTCGCAGGAGAGAGGACTTGCCCGAGCCGCTCATACCATAGATGAGCAGGAATGCCTTGCCATTGGCAGCTTGCTGCCTCAGGCGTTCCATGCACTCGGCAATCGCGCGGGCTCGTCCGAAGAAGAGGTCAGCGTTTTCGAACTCGAAGGGGTTGAGACCTCGAAAGGGCGACGTGACCTGCTCCTCCGAGGCGAGCGGCACGCGGTAAGCGTGTACAGGCCGAGCGATGTTCTTCACCCTGTGCTCGCCAAGATCGATGAATTCGAGGGCGAGCCGATCGCGGGCCTGTGCGTAGACCGCTTCCGAAATGCATATTCCACCGGGGTGTGACAGCGCCTCCAGGCGGGCGGCGACGTTCACACCGTCGCCCATGAGATTGTCGCCCTCTACGACGACATCGCCGAGATTTATGCCGATGCGAAAGCGCAGCCGGCTCGCCTCGGAAAGCTCGGCATTTTGTTTGTCGACCTCGAATTGGATTTCGGTCGCGCACCGAACCGCTTCGACAGGGCTCGCGAACTCGGCGATGACGCTGTCCCCAGCGCTCCCGAATATCCGCCCCTCATGTTTCTCGATCAGCCGGTCGATGGTCTGGCGATGCGCCCGCAGCGTCGCAAGCGTCCCTTCCTCGTCTCTGCCTGTCAGACGGCTATAGCCAACTGCGTCGGCAGCGAGGATGGTAGCCATTCTGCGATGAACGCGATCCAAGCCGGAACCCTCCCGCGATCTCGCAACATCCTAGTGGAAATGGTGCCTTTTGGGGAGGGGCGCCGACCTAACCGCAAGGGGTCCGCTTCCGCCGTGCAACCAGACATCCCGCCTGTGTGGCGGCAATGACTGCGTTGGGTGAACTTATTCCGTAGCGCGAGCGCCTTTCTTCTTCCAAGCATGGCGTCGACCTGCTCCATCCGCTTGCCGACTTAGGCCACGGTGAAGTTCTTGTCGCGGTTGTTCACCGCTTGAACTTGCTGCCGTCGATCGCTACAATGGCACGCGTGAAGAGCTTCAACCGGCGGCACAGTTCGATGAACTGCCCGCACACCGCTCTGATCGCGGCTCCGTTGTCACGCCGGAAGTTAGCGATCGTCTCAAAGATGACTTTCCCAATCGTAGCCCAAAACGACAAAGCGCGAGCAAGACCCGAAGACGTGAAACGCGGTGGCAAGGCAAAAGAAGACAAATTTCTGTTGCACGCTGAACGATGAGCACACATCAAGTTCCCCGCGGCCACAAGCGAAAGATTTGGCAAGAAGCGCTAAAGGCATTTCCATCTTCGTTGAACGGCTGTACCTTAGCCGATGCCGTAGGGCCGTACTCATGAAACTGCTCCCCATCTTACGCAGTTTTGGTCCGTGATGGTCCTGTGCGTGAAGGCAGAGGAGCGGACATGATCCGGCAGCTTACGTCCTCGGAACGCCAGCGCGGCGCAGCTATCGCGCTCGCCGTGGTGATCACTGGAGCGGCGATGGCAGCCTTGGGACGTTCGGACACGCTTGGTGTCCAGGGCGTTATCGTAATGCTGTTCGCAGGCGGATTGCTCTACGGAGTGCTGTCCTCGTTCTACGAGCCGGAGCCGACGGAGGACCGGGAGACGTCGTATTACGACGATCCGATCAAAGTCGGCATTGTGCTTTCGATGGCCTGGGCTGTATTCGGCATGTTCATGGGCGTTTGGGTGGCCGCACAGCTCGCGTGGCCCGACCTTGCCTTCGATGCGGCGTGGTCCAGCTTCGGGCGGCTGAGGCCTGCGCACACCTCCGGCGTCATCTTCGGGTTCGGCGGAAATGCCTTAATCGCGACCTCGTTCCACGTCGTCCAGCGCACGTCTCGTGCACGGCTTGCTGGGCAGATCAGCCCGTGGTTCGTGCTTCTCGGCTTCAATCTGTTCTGCGTTCTGGCCATTTCCGGCTATCTGCTAGGCGTCACCCAGTCGAAGGAATACGCGGAAGCCGAGTGGTATGCCGACTTGTGGCTGGTGATCGTGTGGGTGACCTACTTCATCCTCTACATCGCTACGATCGCGCGACGGAAGGAGCCGCACATCTACGTCGCCAACTGGTACTTCATGGCGTTCATCCTGGTCGTCGCGATCCTCCACATCGTGAACAACCTCGCCGTTCCCGTCTCATGGGGGCACGCCAAGAGCTACACGATCTGGCCGGGCGTCCAGGATGCGATGGTCCAGTGGTGGTATGGCCACAACGCGGTCGCCTTCTTCCTGACTGCGGGCTTCCTCGGCATGCTCTACTACTACCTGCCCGTCAGGGCGCAGCGACCGATCTTCTCCTATCGCCTGTCGATCCTGAGCTTCTGGGGCATCACCTTCTTCTACATGTGGGCGGGTTCGCACCACCTGCACTACACCGCGCTTCCGCACTGGGTGCAGACGCTCGGCATGACGTTCTCGGTGATGCTGCTCGTGCCGTCCTGGGCTTCAGCAGGCAACGCGCTTCTGACCCTCAATGGCGCATGGCACAAGGTGCGCGACGACGCTACGCTGCGCTTCATGATGGCCGCCGTGGTATTCTATGGCCTTTCGACCTTCGAAGGCTCGTTCCTCGCCATCCGGCCGGTGAACTCGCTGTCTCACTATACCGACTGGACCGTCGGGCACGTTCACGCAGGCGCCCTTGGCTGGGTCGCGCTGATCACCTTCGGCTCGCTTTATACGCTCGTGCCCAGCCTCTGGAAGCGCGAGCGCATGTACTCGGCGACCCTCGTCGAGGTGCACTTCTGGCTGGCGATTGCCGGAACGCTGATTTACGCCTTCGCGATGTGGAATTCAGGCATCATCCAGGGGCTGATGTGGCGGACCTACACGGAAGACGGCGCGCTCGCCTATTCCTTCGTCGACTCGCTGGTGGCGATGTACCCCTATTACATCGCCCGCGCCTTCGGTGGGCTGCTCTTCCTGCTGGGCGCGGTAGTGGGCTGCTATAATATGTGGATGACGGTCCAATCCGCGCCGCTCGCTGCGCCGCGCGAAGCAGACGTGCCCGTAGTCCCGGCGACCATTCCGGGGGAATGACGGATGCCTGAACTCTTCCACCGCAAGCTCGAGCGTTCTGCCATCTGGTTCGTTATCGCAATCATCGCGGCGGCGAGTGTCGGCGGCATCGTCGAGATCGCGCCCCTGTTCACCATCGATGAGACGGTGGAAGAAGCTCCGGACATGCGGATGTACACCCCGCTGGAGCTCGCCGGGCGCAACATCTATATCCGCGAGGGCTGCTACGCCTGCCATAGCCAGATGATCCGGACACTCCGGGACGAGGTGGAGCGCTATGGGCCCTACTCGCTCGCCGTAGAGTCCCGGTATGACCGCCCGATGCTCTGGGGGTCCAAGCGGACGGGACCGGATCTCGCCCGTGTCGGCGGCAAGTATTCCGACTTCTGGCACGTCGCGCACCTGACGAACCCTCGTGACGTGGTCCCGGAGTCGAACATGCCCGCCTACCGCTGGTTGGCCCGTACGTCTCTGAAGATTGAAGACCTGCCCTTGCACCTGGCGGCGCAGCGGGCGCTCGGCGTACCCTACACGGACGCGATGCTGGAGAACGCGGCGCGCGACGCCTATGGCCAGGCGACGCCGGACACGGACTTCGCCGCAGGCGTCACTGAGCGTTACGGCGAGGAGACCCAGGTAAGCGCGTTCGACGGAGTGACGACCGACGTCACCGAGATGGACGCACTGGTGGCCTATCTCCAGGTCCTGGGGCGACTGACGGCAGCAGCGTACGGGAATACCGCGGCCCCTGAAGAAGAGCCGGACCCGGAAGGCTAATGGCGGAGGCTATCGGATGGACCTGGATTATAACGCCGTTGTCGCATTCTCGAAGAGTTGGGGCCTTTTTTACCTGATCGCGTTCGCACTCGGCGTGCTCGTCTATACCTTCTGGCCTTCGAACAGGAAGCGTTTCGACAGGGCCAAGCACAGCATCCTCGACGAGGACGACAAGCCATGGAAGTGAATGAACGGGACCCCGTCACCGGCCGCGCGACCACCGGTCACGAGTGGAACGGCATCAAGGAGTTGGATACCCCGGTCCCGCGCGGCGTGCTCATGTTCCTGATCGTAACCCACGTCTGGGCGATCGCCTGGTGGTTTCTCGTTCCATCCTGGCCGCTGGGAACGACCTATACGAGGGGCCTTCTCGGAATTGACCAAAGACAGACGGTCGAGGCGCGCCTCGTCGAGGCGCGGCGCGATCGGGTGAACTGGATGAATCGCATCGAGACGGAAGGCTACGATGTGATCCTCGCCGACGAGGCGCTGATGCAAACGGTTCGCAGCACCGGACGGCAGCTGTTCGGCGACAACTGCGCGGCATGCCACGGCAGGGACGGCAAAGGCGGAGCGAACTATCCCGACCTTACGGACGACGATTGGCTGTGGGGCGGCGGCCCCGAACTCATCGAGCAGACGATGCGCGTGGGCATCAACACGCGGCACCCGGAAAGCCGGATCGGACAGATGCCGGCTTTCGGGCGCGATGAGATGCTCGACCGCGAACAGGTCCGGACCGTGGCCGCCTACGTCTATTCGCTGACGCACCCCGACTACTCTACCCATGAAAACATCAAGCAGATAGAAGCAGGGCGGGAGGTATTCGTCACGACCTGCGCGACCTGCCACGAGGAGAATGCCAAGGGGAACCGGGATGTCGGCGCTCCAAATCTCACGGACTCGCACTGGATTTATGGTGAAGATCTGGACACGATCATCGCGTCCGTGCACGGCGGACGGCAGGGTCACATGCCGACCTGGGACGAGAGGCTGACGACGGCCGAGATCAAGACGCTCGCGCTCTATGTCCACGATCTTGGAACGCAGCAGCCATGACCACAAAGATATCCCACAGCAAAGCATGGATAGCCTGGGTGCTGGTTCCAGCCGGGTTGCTGATTTTTGCCGGGGCGAACGCGCACCTTGTCTATGTGGCGGTTCAGTCGCAACCGGACTGCGTGGAGCACTTGAAGGCCGGGGGCGAAGGCGAAGGCTACCGCGCGGCGAAGTCAGCGTGCTGAGGAGGAGTGAGATGAGCGAGACCGACAAGTCGTATTGGCTGCTCAGCGAGACCTCGGGCATTGGCGAAACGCGCGACCGGCGCCTCGAGCGGGGACTGCCGCTTTTCGAGGGACTCCGCTGGCTCTCTGCGGGCTGGCGGGATTTCTGGATCCGGCCCGCGTCGAGCCTGGCCTATGGGATTGTCGTCTTTCTCCTATCCGTCGCCTTCGTTTGGACGCTTGTCGGATTCGGTCGTGACTACATTCTGTTTCCGGCGCTTGCCGGGTTCATGATCGTGGCCCCCTTTTTGGCGCTAGGCCTGTATGAAAAGAGCCGGGCAATAGAGGAAGGACGCGCCATCGGCCTCGCCTCGATGCTCCTGGTGCGCCCCACCGGCGGCGCACAGGTCTTCTTCACGGGCCTACTACTGTGTTTGCTCCTGCTTCTGTGGACGCGTGCGGCGGTGCTCCTCTGGGCGCTCTTCTTCGGCGTGACGCCCTTTCCCGGATTCGACCGCATAGTCGGAGTGCTCTTCGGCACCGCATATGGGTGGGCGATGATTGCGATCGGGACGGCGATAGGAGGCCTCTTCGCGGCCTTCGCTTTCGCCATCAGCGTCTTTGCAGTGCCGATGCTGCTCGACCGGCGCGTGGACGCGCTGACGGCTATGGCTATCAGCGCGAAACTGGTGTGGAACAACCTTCCGCCGATGCTGGCCTGGGGCGCCTTGGTGCTCCTGCTCTTCGCAGTCTGCGTGGTCACAGGGCTTATCGGGATGATCGTCATCTTTCCTCTGCTGGGGCACGCCACCTGGCATGCGTACAGGGCGGTCGCACGTCCAGAGGGGTGAGACCATGAGTTGTTGCGCGCCGGGAGCCGAAGCCGCATTGCTGCTGGCGCCAGGGCGGGAGATTGCCGAGCGCGAAATCGTGCTCGCCAGCCGCGACATGGGGGATGGCGCTTTCCAGACCCAGTTTTCGGTACCGCAAGCGCATTGCGCTGCCTGCATAGCTGCGATCGAAGGCGCGCTGCTAAGTCTCGACGGAATCATCGCGGCACGCGTGAATCTCACGTCCCGACGCGTCGCCGTGAAGTGGAGGAATGAAGGTCGTGTCCCTCCGATGTTCGACGCCCTGAAGGCTGTCGGATACGATGCCTGCCTCGCGGAGACGGAAGACGGCGCATGCGATGCCGAGTTGTCGCGGCTGCTGCGGGCCACAGCCGTGGCGGGATTCGCCGCCATGAACATCATGTTGCTGTCGGTGTCCGTCTGGTCTGGCGCAGATCAGGGAACTCGAAATGCATTTCACTTGATCTCGGCGCTGCTGGCCGTCCCCACCGTCGCCTATTCCGGGCGGATATTCTTCGTTTCGGCGTGGAATTTGGCGATGAAGCGCACCGCCAGCATGGACTTTCCCATCTCAGTCGGAATCCTGCTGGCTCTGGGCTTGAGCCTCTACGACACGTCTGTCGGAGGACCTCACGCCTATTTCGATGCAGTAACGTCGTTGATCTTCTTTCTGCTTGTCGGGCGCACGCTTGACCATGCGATGAGGCGGAAGGCGCGGAACGCCGTCATCGGTCTTGCCCGCTTGATGCCGAGGGGGGCGGCGGTGGTCGGGGCGGACGGAAGCCGCGAGTTCCGCGACCTGACAGAAATCGAGCCGGGCGACATGATATTGGTAGCCCCCGGAGAACGCATTCCGGTGGACGGGACGGTTGTCATGGGCGCGGGCAGCCTCGACGTTTCGGTGGTGAGCGGTGAGTCCAAGCCCGAACGCGCGCAGCCGGGCAGCGCCGTTCTTTCGGGAGCGCTAAGTCTTGATGGCGCGCTTACTGTCCGTGCCGAGCGGCGTGCACGGGATTCCTTCCTCGCCGACGTGGTCAGGCTGATGGAGGCGGCTGAGCACGGCCGCGCCCGCTATCGCCGCATCGCCGACCGCGCGGCCGCGCTCTATTCCCCTGTCATCCATCTGCTGGCGCTTGCGACTTGCGCCGCCTGGATACTGCTTACAGGCGACTGGCATCGATCGGTTACGATTGCGATTTCCGTCCTCATCATCACCTGCCCGTGCGCGCTCGGCCTTGCCGTGCCGATGGTCCAGGTCGTGGCGGCGCGCCGGCTGTTCGATCTCGGCGTCACCCTCAAGGATGGCAGCGCGCTAGAGCGCCTTGCCGTGACCGACACCGTGGTCTTCGACAAGACGGGCACGCTCACGACGGGCGCCGCCCGCGTCGAACGGCACACGGTAGCTCCGCAAGATGTTGTGGCCGCCGCAGCACTCGCCTCCTTTTCCAGGCACCCGGTGGGGCGCGCGGTGGCCGCGATGACAGTCGCAAGAGTGGCTATCGAAGGGTTCCGCGAAGTTGCCGGGTACGGGATCGAAGGGCGCGTTGGCGAAGCGTTTTACAGGCTAGGAAGGAAGGATTGGGTCTCCGCAAGCGTGGCCAACGTCCCGAGTGAAGCCTCCACGTGGCTTTCGAAAGACGGAAAGCTTGCGGGTTCATTTGCGATTGCCGACGAAATCCGTCCTGGCGCGACGCGTGCCATCCGAAAGCTAGCTGACCTCGGGTTGGCGACAGAGGTGCTGTCCGGCGATCGAGTGGAGGAGGCTTGCAGGGTGGCGGCTGCGTTGGGAATCCCGGAAATCCGCCACGGTGCGCTTCCCGAGGACAAGGTCGAGCGTCTGGAGGAGCTGGCGCGGTCCGGCCGCCGCATCCTTATGGTTGGAGACGGGCTGAACGATGCCCCCGCGCTCGCCACCGCGCATGTCTCAATGGCGCCCTCGTCGGCGGCAGACATCGGGCGGAATGCTGCCGACCTTGTCTTCCTGGGCACGAGCCTGGAGGCCGTACCACATGCCATAAGAGTCGCCCGGAACGCATCCCGGCTGGTGCGGCAGAACCTCGCCCTTGCCATCGCCTACAACGTTCTGGTCGTGCCCCTCGCTGTGATGGGCCATGTTACGCCCCTTATGGCCGCTGTCGCCATGTCGACGTCATCGATTCTCGTGGTCGGCAACGCATTGCGCCTTCCGGGCGAGCCTCCGCCCGCAGGATCTCCGGCTCTTCGCAGGCTCGACTTGGCGGAGGCGGCATGAACTATCTTGTCTGGCTTGTTCCAATTGCCTTGGGCATGGGCGTCGCGGGTCTCGCGGCGTTCCTGTGGTCGATGCGCAGCGGCCAATATGAAGATCTCGACGGAGCCGCCGAAAGGGTGCTGCTTTCAGACGCCGCGGACGTTCCCCTTCGTCAGTATGGGTGGAAAAGCGAGGCGGCCGCTCATGAGGCTCGCCCCAAGGGCGGGAAGGCGCCGACCGCCGACGGCGTTTTCTCAAGGAGCAGAACGGACGGAAGGGTTTGACAATGTCTCAAGCTGGTGACAGGCCGTACGACTGGGTGGCGGCGTTGGCTTTCTACTCGGGAGCCGCCGTGCTTGTCCCAAGCCTCGCCGCCTTGGTCGTTAGCCTTTTGGCGGTCGCCTTGGCATTGTTATAGCAACGAGATGGCTGTCCTGCGTAGCGCGGCGGCTCCGCGACTGCTGGCCTCTTCAACTGCTGGCCTCTTCAGTTGCATTCGGATGCGGACGGAGTATCCTTAAGTTTGGGCGCTGGATGTTGCTGCGCCTAGTGCTCGGGCGTCCTCGCACGAGCGAAATTGGGGAGTGGCAGGCATGTCCGAGGCAATGCATCCGGCGGCGCCTCATTATCTTCCGCCCTTCATAACGGCCCCTGGCGAGACCGATGTGTTGCTCACAGGGACTGTCATCTTCCTTGTATTGGCCGTTATGGGGATCGGAAGTTTGTACTTCTGGCTCCACTCCTTGCCGGAGCGCATGTCCCACGGCGCCAGCCAGCATCAGTTCCAGTTCGTGGCGGTGCTGTCGCTGCTTGCGCTGTTCACCCACATTCACGCGTTCTGGATTGCCGCACTGTTTCTGGCGCTGATTCCTGTGCCCGACTTCTGGACCCCCCTGGCCAGCATGGCCGACTCGCTCGCCAGAATGGCGACGGGGCGGTCTCGTTCTCCGGCTGCCGCAGCGCCATCGGAGCAAGCGCCCGAGGTGGTTTATCCATTGCCCGTTAGAGTCGAGATCGCACGTCCGCCGGAGCCGAAGGAGACAGCCAGAAACGGTCCTTTTGACGAAGCTGCCAAGGCGCACGCGCCGGCCCCATCCGAACATCAGCGTCAGGGCGTGTCGACGGGAGGACCTGAGCGATGATCGAAGTTATGCTTTGTTCGGTGCTGACCATCCTGCCCGACTTTCTCGTCCGGCGGTTTGTACAGGGAAAGAGGATCGGCCAAGAGATCACGCTCTATTCGATATGGTATGAGCTGCGATACGGAATAACGGCGTGCATAGGTCTGACCATAGTCCTGCTGACGCTCATTCTTTACTATCATCCGTCGACGTCCAGCGCGGTTTCGTTCTTTCGCACCATCCCCATTCTCCCCGAAGGCTCCGGCCGCGTCGAGGAAGTCTATGTGGGCATAAGGGACAAGGTCGAGGCTGGCCAGCGCATCTTCAGGCTTGACAGCTCGGAGCAGGAAGCGGCGCTCGAGACCGCGCGACGGCGCATATCGGAGATAGACGCGGCGCTCGAATTGGCAAAAACCGAGCTGGTAGGGGCCGACGCCCGCATTCAGGAAGCGCAAAGCTCGTACAAGCAGGCCTTGGACGAACTCGAAACCAAGACCGAACTTCAACGGCGAAACGCCAGCACGGTCGCGCAGCGCGAGATCGAAAAGCTCGCCAACATCGTGGAAGGGCGGCAGGCCGCCATTTCCGCGGTCATGGCGAGCAAGCAGTCCGTCGAATCGCAGATTTCGTCCGTGCTGCCGGCGCAGAAGAAAAGCGCCGAGGCGGCGCTTGCCCAGGCCCAGGTCGAACTGGACAAGACCGTCGTCTACGCCGGGGTCGCCGGCACTTTGGAGCAATTCACCCTGCGCAAGGGAGACATCGTCAATCCCTTTATGCGGCCCGCCGGCGTTCTCATACCGGCGGAAGCCGGAAGGAAGGCGCTTATAGGGGGCTTCAGCCAGCTCGAAGCCCAGGTCATGAAGGTCGGCATGGTTGCCGAAGCGACTTGTATTTCGATGCCTCTGACGATCATTCCGATGGTGGTCACCGAGGTTCAGGATCTCATCGCGACCGGTCAGGTTCGGGCGTCGGATCAGTTGATCGACGCCCAACAGGTGGTCCGGCCCGGAACAATCACCGTCTTTCTGGAGCCGCTGTTCGCGGGAGGGTTCGATGGCGTGCCTCCAGGCAGCAGTTGCATCGCCAACGCCTACACCAACAATCACGACCGACTTGCCGAGGAAGATTTGGGCACAGCGCACAGGCTGTTCCTGCACGTCATAGATACGGTCGGGCTGGTGCATGCGATCATATTGAGATTCCAGGCGCTCCTTCTTCCGGTGCAAACACTCGTCTTTTCGGGCGGGCATTGAGGAACCGACGCGCCGTCGAACATGCGGCCAAAGGAAAAATTTGCACCAAAGTGCGATCTTAAGCTCGCTATGGCCGTTCGTGCTTAAATGGAACGGGATTTGAACCGACATAACGCGGAGCAACAACGACGTCTCAAGGGATCAATGCGGCAAGTCATACGCTTGGCCCGCCGACCTTAGTTGCTCAAGTGTTTTTCCGGCGCAACTTCCCGACCAATCTCCGCCAACTGGCTCGGCCTTGCCTCGCATGGTGATTGTGCCGGCCTGATTGTCGGGGGTTATATAAACGGCAACCCCGTCTGGACCAATTTTGGACAAGTAGTAAGCACGAACGATGCCGCTTAATTCACAACGCACCAAGAAAGGAAAGTCCTCGAACGATCCCTCTTGGGCATGTGCTTCAGGGCTATACATGCAGGCAAGCGACGATTGCGCAATGACAGCGAAAACTGTTCCTGTAAATAGCCGACGAGCCTTCATGCGAATATCCTTCCTAGGCCAAATATACACCATTGATTGCCGTTCCTTGACCACCCGGTTCCGAATAAGCTCGATGGCGCTTCGCCACTCGTCACCGACACGATCAATGCGAAAGCATTATCGGCAGCCGGACGTCCGACAGGATGCCTTTCGTAGCCCCACCGAGCACGAAATCCCTCAGTCTGGTGTGACCGAACGCTCCCATGATCATCAGGTCGGCGCCGATTTCGATCGCTCGCTCCTGAAGCGACACCTCGACCGGGCAATCCTCGGATACGAATGGCATGGCCTCGGCTGACAGCCCGCGTAGGTTCAGCCCTTGAGCCAAGCGTTGGGCGGCGTCCGTCTCCTGCAGGGACTTCTCGCCCGTCACGGTGAGCACCGTAATCCTGGAAGCGCGGCGCAACACCTGATGTGCATCCGCCACGGCGCGAGCCGCAACACGGCTGCCGTCCCAGGCAATAGCAACGCTGTGCAGCTTCGTGACAGGCTCGACCTCTGGCAGAAGGATCGTCGGCCTTCCCGACCCGAAGATAATGGCCTGCGCGGTCGTCCTGCTCGTGGGGTTGTTCGCCTCGCAGGCGCAGAGAACGAGATCATAGTAACGCGCTTGAATTGCAGCGGTGTCATTCAGCAAGGGAGCGTTCGACGCGACCGCGTCTGTGGTTGAGTCCACGCCTGCCCGTTTCGCTTCCAGCACAACCTTTGCTAGAAACGCTTCGCCGCGATCCCGGCACAGCGCTTCGGCCTCCCGCGTCATTTTGGGGACGTCGACCAGCCTCCGCGACAGCGCATTCGAGACGTTTCGGATCTCTACGTTGATGGCCAACGCATGCAGTTGCGCGCCGAGGGCCGCCGCCATCGCGACCGCCCTGGGCACTACCATTTCAGGGTTGGGTTCGGGATAGGTGATAACAGGAAGCAGGGCTATCGTTTTCACTAGGGGCCTCCCTCTGAATGCAGAGTACGCGACAGCCATCTAGTCCCAAAACACTCATCCGGGATGTGCATGGGTCCGCTCACTCGCCCGGATCGTTGACCACGGCCCAACCGTCATCGGGATTGAACGCCGTGATCTTTTCGGCGAGCGCCGCCGTATCGGGCCCGAGATCCTTTTCGTAGACTGTGCCGTACTGGTTTACGACGAAGGTCATGATGCCTGTGCGGTCGTATTCGGCAGGCATCGCGATCAGCCCAAAGCCGGCGATCATGTTGCCGTTGATGACGTAGTCGTACTGGCCGCCGGCGACGTTAGCGCCTTGGCCGTTCAATATGCGGTAGCGGTATCCGAAATAGCCGTCCTCGGCGGCCGTCGCCAACTCGGCCTGGCTGATCAGCGAACCGAACGGGCTTTCCGGCACGCCGTCGCCGGGTTGCCAATAGAGCCCGTCATATTTCCCGGGCGTGCTGATCAGCTTCTGAGCATATTCGCCGACGCCATCCTCGTCCCAGTCGGTTTCCTTGTAATCCTCCTGGGCGTCGACGTAGGCGCGCAGGTTGGCGACGGTGGTCAGCTCGTTCTCGCCGATCCTGCGGTTGATGACTTCTTCCAGCCCGGCGATGGTATCGAACGCCCATTTGCCCTCTGTCTGCACGATAGGGAATGGAAACGGCCATACCTGGTTACCAAGAAGAAGCGAGCGGCGGTCGGTTGCCAGTTCCTTGACGGCGATGGCCTTCGCCGCCTCTTCGCGGATTTCCGGAAAGCTCGCCTCCACTTCCTTCGACTTCAGCACTTCGCTGGGCGACAGTCCGAGAAGCGAGGCGACGGCCTCCTTGTCATCTTCCTCCAGCGCTTTGCGGAACGCCTCGACGAGTTCGTCGACTGTTGCGAACGGCGTGGGCGTCTCGCCGATGAAGGCATCGAAATCCTGCGTGGTGCTGGTCTGTGCTTCCTGGGCGCCGCCGGCCGAAAGTGCGGGAACGGCGAGCGAAAGTGCGAGAGTTGCGGTAATGAGGTATCGGATCATGATCATGTTCCTGAAATAAACCGGATGTCGCACACGATACGGCGGTTGCTACCGGCGTCTCCCCCCGCCTCCGCCTCGCCCGCCTCCGCCCCGATGCATCTGGCGTCCGCCCCCGCCCCGGCTCATCTGGCGCTGGCCGCCACCCCGGCTATAGGCGCCGCGGTTCGAATGGTTGGTCGCAACCCTGCCGGGCCGCGGATTTCCCATCGCCGAAGGCTTGCGCGGACGATTGTCGGCGCGCGCCGCCGGCTTTTTCCTGGAGGACTTTTTCTGAGCGACTTTCTTGGCCGCGGGCTTGTTGACCGCCGGCTTCGCCTTTCTGTGCTGGTCCGAGACGCGTTTTGCGTCGGGCCGCTTCGTCCCCGACTTCGGCAGCTTGGCCTGCGGCCGGTCCTTCAAACCCTCGGCGACGTTCTTGCGGACATCCTTGCCCTTGAGGTCATGCGCCCGCGCCTGCTTGCCCTTGCCCGACTCCCGACGGTCCTTGGCCTTGCTGGCAATGTTGTTGAAGTCCTTGCTCTTCAGGTTCTGCTTGAGCTTGTCGCGGTCGATGTTGGCGTTCTTGAGATTGATCTTGTCGCGGTCGATATTCTTGAGGTCGAGGTCCTTCAGTCTGTCGATGTCGATATTGTCGATGTCGATATTGTCGAAATCGACATTGATGTTGTCGCCGATATCTACGTCGAGATCCACGTCGCCGCCCCAGGTTCCCCAGTCGTCCCAGTCGACCACGGCGGCCCACATCGCACCGGTAGCAAGCGCGGCCCAGTAGGGCGCCGTGGGATAGTAGTAGGAGGGGTACGGGTCGTAGGAGATCGGGTCGCCCGCTATGACGTAATCGGGCTCGTACAGCATTTCGGGGGGGTAGGTCGGGATATAGACGGTCTGCGGATCGGCAGACCTGATCACGACCTTGTCGCCTTCGTTGACAACCTGCACCTGCTCCGTCGTCTTCAGGTAGTCCTTGGCGACCGCCTCGTCGCGCAACTGCTGGATGGCGACGAGCAGATCCTTCTGCTGGTTGGCGGCCGCGGCCCCCAACTGCTCGGTCCACTCGAGATCGTCGTTCATCATCTTCACGATCTCGGGATAATTGAGCAGCGAGATCACGCTGCCATCCCATTTGTCGCTAGGCTCGAGGTCGGGAGACTTCGCCTTTTCGTCGAGAAAGCGGGCCGCCTGCACGATCTGCA
The DNA here is from genome assembly GCF_055811385.1 of Mesorhizobium sp. WSM4849. NCBI lineage: Bacteria > Pseudomonadati > Pseudomonadota > Alphaproteobacteria > Hyphomicrobiales > Phyllobacteriaceae > Mesorhizobium > Mesorhizobium sp. WSM4849. The sequence continues at coordinate 24,560 of NZ_JBVVPW010000046.1, read as the reverse complement.
ACGGATAGAGCGACGCCGCAATGGTGAGCGCGACGAGATCGTCAGGATAAAGCGCGATCGGCGCGGTCAGAACCTTCAATTCGTCGAGCGTGAGAGGAGCAGGCTCCTCGGTGGCGGCGGCCGGTTCGCTGTCGACCGCCGGTCGGGGAGTGGGCGTGGGCGTTTGTGCGTAGGCTGGCGCACCCACCGCCGGCGAAAGCATCAGGAGGGCCGCAAGGCCGACTGAAACGAGGCCGAACCTGGAACAATGGGTCATCTGGCTGCTCCTACGGTAGCGATCGCCGAGCTATTTCTTTTGCACGGTGTTGAAAGTGTCGACGTAGCTCCGCCCAACCGCGCGGACGGCGCGACCTATGTCGTCATGGATATCGTCCTGGAGATTGACGAAGGAGACACGCACGCTCCAGTTGGGAGCATCGAAACCCCCGCCATTGAGCAGCACGATCGAGTGGTTTTCCGCCAGGCGATAGACCAGGTCCAGCGAATGAACATTCTTCTTCAGCCACGTAACCATTTCCTCGCCTTGGCATTTGCGCAGCCAGAGCTCGAAATCGAGGGTTCCGCAGTACGCCGCAGAATTCGCGTTGGGCTGAACATCCAGAGGCGGTCCTTGCGCGTCCGATCTGCATCGGTCGGGCATTCCGGCCGCGCCACCGCTGTCGGAGCCTTCGCGAATATGGCTTGCACTGGAAACCGTTTGCGCGGCATCGATATGGTTTAACCGGTCACACGGGGTGAGCCGTCGCTTCAAGCTCGGAACAGAGCCAAACTCACTGGAAAATTGATGCGCCACAGGAACACCCCTTCAATGGCCCTCAACTCTCTATTGTCAAACTACTTTCTCGCGCAGTTTTTAGACACACCATAATTAAAATAAGCTTTGAATTATCGTCCCTCCGCGCTCGCTCACGTCTGTTGTTAAAATGTAACCATAGTAGTAGTCTACGTCAAAAAAATCGAGACTTCAATAACATAGCGATGCAGTTGTTCCATGATAACACCTTGAAATAAGGCACGCAAGGGTGTATTGTACGACTTCAAATTAACTGAAATTACAATCAGCGGTTTCATTGGGACAATTATCATACAATTTACCTTAGCGGCGGAAGCAATCGGAGAACTTATGGCCGCTTGTTCTAGTATTGAACCTGCAACAGGAGGGTATCGTGGTAGAATGGGTTCGTGAGCACGCTTCGCAGCTGTCCTGAAATCTTGACCTTCATGTCTCTAGCCATTTGCTATTATTTCTGCCCCTTTATGGATGAAGATCTCGGCTTAGGAGCGGTGACAGCGACCCCCATTGCAGCCGTCATCGTTGGGCAGCTTGGGATCACGATTTCTCCGTCGCTGAAGGCGCTGCCGGCAGGACTGGTTGTCGGGCATCTGCGTATGCGCTTCCCTCTCTTTGGTGGGGCCGGGACTGTACCTCGGGCACTACCTGCTCCGTATGAACCCCATACTGCTCCTCGGGGGACTGGCTGGGGCGCAGACCATGACCGCCGGCATGGCGGCGGTGCAGGACCGCTCGGGTAGTCCGGTTGCCGTCCTTGGCTATACGCCGGCGGTTCCGATCGGCCACATCCTGCTCACAACCTGGGGGACGGTGATCGTGGGCGTGATGGCGAACTGAAACCCGACCTGAGAAAGGGACTTCGGTGGCAGTAGGATTACCCGGCAAGCCCCGATCGCGGCAGTTGAGACGCAGCTTCTTTTATGCGCTCGTGCAGCAGCTTCGCGTGGTCTGGCCGATCTTCTCCGGCATCCTTCTCGCCATGGCGGGATGCGGGCTGATCATCGGGCGTATTGAAAATTGGCGCGTCGACGAAGCTCTGTACTTCACCTTCGTGACCGGTCTCACGATCGGCTACGGCGATTTCACGCCGAAACACCTTCTGACGCGGTTACTGGCGATAGCAATCGGTTTTGCCGGCATAGTGATGACAGGCCTCGTTGCGGCGGTCGCCGTGCAGGCGCTGAGGGCGGCTGACCGCAATCTCCTGAATGAGGCTGGAAATGGGCCCCTTGATCAAAGAGATCCGTAGCAACGTCGTTCTCTGGCTTTTGGCGTTTGTTCCGGTGGTATTCGTCGTCCGGCAATTGGAGCCGGAAGCGCACACGCTGCTCTTTGTGCTCTCTGTGCTGGCGATTGTACCGCTGGCCACCTTGCTGAGCGCGGCTACCGAGTCGGTCGCGTCCAAGACGGGCGATACGGTCGGCGGGCTGCTGAATGCCACGTTGGGAAACCTGACGGAACTGGTCATTGCGCTGGCTGCGCTGCAAGCCGGCCAGTACACGTTGGTGAAGGCTTCTATCGCCGGAGCAATCGTCGTCAATACTCTGTTCATGTTGGGCGCCTCGTTCCTGCTAGGCGGTATCAAGTATCATGTGCAGGAGTACAACAGGGTCAGCGCCAGGCTGCAAACCAGCCTGCTGTTCCTCGCTACGATCGCGATGGTGACCCCGTCCATGGTGGCGCAAGTCGATTCTGTTGTCACGTCCGCGTTCACGCAGAAGCTGAGCGTTGGATTGTCGGTGCTGCTCATCGGCGCCTACGCGATGGGCCTGGTCTTCTCGCTGAAGACCCATAGAGAACTTTTCAGCGGTACGGCCCATGCGGAAGACGGCGAAGCGTGGCCGATGGGCCTGGCTCTCGGAACGTTGGCAGGGGTGACAGTGCTTGTTGCGCTGGTAAGCGAAGTGTTCGTCGAGTCGGTGCAGGAGGCTGCGGTCGCGTTCGGCATGACGCCGGCCTTCGTGGGGTTCATCGTCGTTGCGTTGGTGGGCGGTTCCGCCGAGATGGCGGCGGCGTTTGCCGGCGCACGGAGGAATCGGCTGGACCTGAGCGTGGGCATTGCGCTTGGGGCCGCGTCACAAATCGCGCTGTTCGTCGCCCCGATGATGGTGCTCCTCAGCTATGTCATTGGCCCTGCTCCGATGGACCTTCTGTTCTGGCCGGGCGCGGTCGTCATGGTGCTTATTGCCACGATAACGGCGTTCCTGATGACCAATGGCGGACGTTCCGCATGGTTCGTCGGAGTGCTGCTGCTGATGGTCTATCTGATCTTCGCCATGACGATCTATCTTCTACCGCCGCAAATCTAGGCAGGTAGGCGGGCCGTGGTTCCGTCAGGGCGAATACCAGAGGTGAACACCAAGGATGGGCTGACCGCAGGTTTGGGCGCGCCAGGAGCGGACTTGGAGAACATGACGTGAGAAAGATAGGCGAGCGGCGTTGGGCGGGCAGATAATGGATTCGGACGGTTCGCGTCCCCTCGTCCATCCTCGTCAGGATCTCACCCGCGTGACGCTGGCGGTGCTGTTCATCGGCAGTCTTCTCATCGCCAGCGTCTGGGTGATGCAGCCGTTTCTGCCGGCGATCGTATGGGCCACGACGTTGGTGCTTGCCACCTGGCCGCTCATGCTCTGGTTGCAGCGCCACACCGGCAACCGCCGCGGCCTTGCCGTCCTGATCATGACGCTGACCTTGCTGCTGCTTGTGATCGTGCCCTTCTGGCTGGCGCTCAGCACGGTCATCGCGAACATCGACAAGGTTGGCGACCTGGTCCGGACTATCCTGTCGATGCGACTGCCACCGCCACCCAGCTGGCTGGAGGGAGTGCCCCTGGTTGGAGCACGCGCTGCCGAAGCATGGGAGAAACTGAACTCGGCGGGCGTTCAGGAACTGGTCCAAAGACTGACCCCTTATGCCGGAACGCTGACCTACTGGTTCGCGTCAGCCACCGGAAGTTTGGGTGGCATGTTCATACATTTCCTGCTGACGACCGCGATTGCCGCGGTCATGTATTCGGGCGGTGAACGGGCCGCCGCCACCGCAATTCTCTTCGGTCGCCGGCTGGGCGGCGTTCGTGGAGAGACCGCGGTAAAGCTAGCCGGCCAGGCGATCCGAAGTGTGGCCCTGGGCGTAGTGGTTACCGCCGTTGCGCAAAGCGCTGTAGCGGGTATCGGGCTGGCCGTAGCCGGCGTGCCCTATGCCGCCGTGCTCATGGCATTGATCTTCATTTTGTGTCTGATCCAGCTCGGTCCGGTCCTGGTAATGGCTCCGGCAGTGATCTGGATGTATTATTCGGGCGACACGCTTTGGGCGACGGTGTTGCTGGCCTTTACCATCGTCGCCGCGACGATGGATCAATTTATTCGCCCTGTTCTCATCCGCAGAGGCGCCGACTTGCCTATGCTGCTTATCCTGGCCGGGGTCATCGGCGGCCTGGTAGCGTTTGGCATACTGGGCATTTTCATAGGCCCGACGGTTCTGGCGGTCGCCTATACGCTCTTCAACACGTGGATAGGGGACGGTGATGATCAAGAACCGCCTGGGGCAACGCCATGAAGGCGGCTACGCGTGCGCGCTTTGTGGTGGGCGGCACACCAAGGCCAAATCGGCGGCTAGAGCTTGATGTCGCCGCGGCGGGCGGTTCACCCTCCAAGCGCTATAGTAGTAATATCCAAGACGCTACCGATCACCGCCATGGCCAGAGCCATCGGCCAAGGTTCTGCCTATACATTTGCCAACCCGTGCGCCGATCAAAAACAGCATGGTGACGGCTACCGTGTTCGACACGCGCATTGCACGTCGGCAGATCACCGATGAACAGGAACGGCATGCTGGGCGGAAGCGTCGATACGACGACCAGGGAAGTCGTGATCCCCATGTGAGACATAGGCCAGTCACTTACTAAGCCGCGGCAAGTTCACTCTTGCCCTTCCCAGCTGCCTGGTTTTGGGCTATCATGATTGTTGGCCTTCTGAACCAGGAGAGTACGGCTTTCGCCCCTTGGTTTGCAGCCTGCGGCTGCACCTACTCGATGCCGCGTCCAGCCGCCGGAAAAACTGCCGACCATCGGGACTTATCAGTCCCGCTACGCCTTCGGCCGCAAAGCCGTTGGTTGCTGCCTCTGCAAACGGGGGCGGCTTCGGCTGAACCGAGGACCGAATCCACTGATATCGAAGTCGCCGGCGGAAGGCCGGATCGCGCGCTTGCCAGAACTTGCGACGAGTTCGGCTGCCGGTTGAAGGTAGATATTGTCATCACCTATGGAGCACCGCCACTGTCGCAGCCAATGACGCAACTTCGGTTCATCACAATCTAGCTGCGCGAATGGAAGGAGGAAGATATGTCTGACACATCGAAGCAAGGCGACTGGACCAAGCCCGCGGCCATGGCGATTCCCAAAGGGGGCTTCTTCGAGGATCAAGTTAAGCAAGGCAGATACGGTCCGGTCTTTCCCCAGACTCCGGCTTGCTACGGCTTCAGCGTCATCGCGAAGGTCATCCCGGGAAGGGAAGAGCACTTATACAACCACGCCAAGGTCATAGAGAAAGCAATCGCAAACGACCCTACCACCCTCGCCATACTCCAAGCGCATTACCTGAGATGGGTGATCTTCACCATCAAGGGTGAGAGCTATATGATGTATCAGGGCATCTTTGACACCGACTTCGACAAATACTGCGAAGACGCCTCTTTCCTGTTCGGAAAGACGGGTATCCAGTCTGCCTTTGAGGCCCTCGAAGGCTGGCCGGAGGACTACGCGACAAATCCTGCGTCGATCGTCAAGTTCTTCCGCGACCACCATTGGCCGAGCTTTCTCGAATACAGCGAACATCCCTATGTAAGTTGCGAAGAAATCAAGAAAGCACTCAAGCTCAAAGCGGCATTCTCAACCGCGCTCGACCAAATGCAGTGAACTGGGCGCAGGCGCATGCTTGAATTCGACGACATCCAACACATCGTGCTGACGCGCGTGCCCGCGCTCACGGGGCGATACGAATTCCTTTCATTTCGCAACGCCGCGGGCGGACGCGCCTGGCTATCCGCGATTCTTGAAAAGGTGCAGTCGGCCGCAGAGGTCCGAGAGGCGACAGAGATAGGCGACCATTGGGTGAGCGTAGCCTTCACCTGGAATGGATTGCGGTCCCTCGGATTGGACGCGGCTTCGCTCGCCACGTTCCCAGACGAGTTCAGGCAAGGCATGGTCGCTCGCGCGGAGATGCTCGGCGACACCGGACGGAACCATCCTGACAACTGGGTGGGCGGCCTTGCCAGTCAGGATCTCCACGCCATCGTTATCTTGTTTGCACGCGCTGCCGAGGAGCGCGATCGCTGTGAGGTCGAACATGCAAACCTCGTGGCACGGTGCGAAGGCGTTGGGGTGCTATCAACGCTCGACCTAGAGGCGACGCCGCCATTCGACCATGCACATGATCACTTCGGCTACCGCGACCGGCTCAGCGAGCCGGTCATGGAAGGCACCGGAGAGATCCCGACACCCGGCTCCGGGGCACCCCTCAAACCCGGCGAATTCATCCTAGGGTACCCGGACGAAGACGGACCACCCTCCAAATTGCCGCAACCTGAAATTCTATCCCGCAACGGCAGCTACATGGCTTATCGCCGGCTGGAAGAGCATGTCGGCAATTTTCGTGAGTTCCTGCGCGAGCATGGAAAGACACTCGACGAACAGGAGCTGATTGCGGCAAAGCTGATGGGCCGTTGGCGCAGCGGCGCACCGTTGGTGCTGTCACCCGACAAGGATAATCCGGCGCTCGGTGCGGATCCGCATCGAAACAACGACTTCAACTATAAACAGATGGACCCGCATGGCTATGCGGTGCCGCTCGGCGCGCACGTGCGGCGCATGAATCCCCGTGACACGGCGCCCAATATGAACCGCCGCCGCATGATCCGCCGCGGCGCCACCTATGGCCCTCACCTGCCTGAGAGCGCTGCCGAAGACGGGGCCGAGCGCGGCATTGCCGCTTTCGCGATCTGCGCGAGCCTCATCCGGCAGTTCGAGTTCGCACAAAACGTGTGGGTCAACGACAAGAACTTCCATGAACTCGGCAATGAGCGCGACCCGATAATCGGCAACCAGGACGGTACGCTCGAGTTCAAAATCCCCAGACGCCCAATCCGCAAAAAGATCACCGGCCTTCCAGCATTCACCACCCTCAGGGGCGGCGCCTACTTCTTCCTTCCTGGTATTAAGGCGTTTCGATACCTCGCGGCGCTCGGCGACGCCAAGTCAGCCCAGCCATAAATGCGGGAGAACGACCATGAGCACATTGCCACCAGCTCGCACCTACAACCAAGAGCACATTGCCCGCAAATACACACCGGGCAAACGCCGCATGAGCATCTACTGGACGTGGAGTTACCCTTGGGAATCCCAGCGCGACCCTGCGGCGATGGAAAACCGCTTCTCGACGATGACCGAAGTCCGCACCGTCCTGTGGCCGAATTACGAGACGCCGGAGTGGAGCGCGGCACAATTTCTACAAGGGATTGCGGGTACGCTGGAGCTTTTCCACCGTTCCACGCTCAGCTTCCAGCGGATTGCCGGCGAGGCCACCGGTCACCCGGTCGCCGTTTTCCAGCGCATTGACCAGGCGGGTTTCAAGCTGCCGATCGACGAAAGGATTCTGGCAGATACCGACACGCTCATGGTGTTTGGACTCGACCACATCCTCTCCGAGCAGGAAGCCGCGCCAGAGGAAGTCGCCGCCATCGGCGAGTGGCTCAAGCGCGAAGGCACCTGCCTGCTGCTCGCGCCGCACCACGATGTCGGTTTCACCGATGACCTCGAGCAGCGCCAGATGGAATACCGCCACCACCGCGATGCACTCGTGCCGCGCCAGCAACGCTTCGGTCAATATACCCGTTCGCTGATGAAGGCTCTCGACGTCCCAGTGCATAACATGTGGGGTCTCAGGCCAGCGCTCGTCAAAGGCACGAAGGAGATCGCACCGCTTACAGCCTTTCGGGACATCGACAAGCTGGGTCTGCTCAAAAACGTCCCTACACTCAATTTCCATCCACACCTGCCGCACTATGAGCTGACCACCAAGGACACCAAGTCGGTGCATTTGCTGGCGCGCCAGCCTATTGATCGCGACCGTCCCCATCCCTTCACCGCAGCCGGCAACACTGAGTTCAATTGCCTGCTCTGGATGCCGCCAAATCAGCAGCGCGTCGGCGACATCGTGCTCGTGGACTCGACGAACTTCACCACCCTGTTCGGCGGCACGGACAGTCTGGCGAACTTTTGGCGAAATCTCGCACTGATGAAATAAGCGCCGCTCGGTCGTTGCCAACGGCATTGACCGCGTACGCGGCTCCGTACGGAGACAGCCCATGCTGATGGACTTGTTGAACAAAGCGGTCACTGTGGCCATGCTTGGTTTTGTGGTTTCAAGCATGCTGGCAATGGGTTCGGGGCTCACCATCCGGCAGATCGTTGAACCGCTGCGCAATGCCCGTCTGGTCCTGCTTGCGCTGTTGGCCAATTTCGTCTTGATGCCCCTTGGCGCGCTTGCCTTGGCGAAAGTGCTCTGGCTCGATAACCCCTTCGCAGTCGGACTGTTGGTACTCGGGTGCGCGGCGGGAGCGCCGTTCTTGCCGAAGCTCGCCGAACTTGCCAAGGGCAACCTCGCGTTCTCCGTTGGCGCGATGGTGCTTCTGATGGTTGTCACGGTCGTTTACCTGCCTGTCGTCATGCCCTTGCTGCTCCCGGGGGTCACTGTTGATCCGTGGAACATTGCTCGCTCCCTCGTTCTCCTCATGCTACTCCCGCTCGCCATCGGACTTGCCCTGAAGGCGCGATACGAAGAATTGGCCAGTCGGGTGAAGCCCATGCTCGACTGGATTTCCAACATCAGCCTCATCCTGCTGATGTTGTTAATCACTGCAGCGAACATCGACAAGGTTCTACAAGTCTTCGGCACACGAGGAATTCTTGCAGGGCTTCTGTTTATCGCATTGGGCTTTGGGATTGGCTGGTTGCTCGGCGGTCCTGAGACCGACACGAGACGGGTCATGGCGCTCGGTACTAGCCAGCGCAACATTGCCGCTGCACTCGTGGTCGCGAACCAAAGCTTCAGCGACCCACAAGTGGTCGTAATGGTAATTGTTGTCGCGATCGTCGGATTGATCATCCTCATGCCGCTTTCTCGTGCGTTGGCCAATCGTTGAGCCAACACGGCATGGTCGCCCAGCGATCGATGGGTCGTCCGCAGTGCCGCGTCGCGGCTCGCCGCCGATACCGCCTACGGCGATGGCAGGTTCCTCGGCTGGCTCGTCGATCAGAACATCGCGCCGCACATTCCGGTCTGGGACAAGAGTCAGCGCGATGACGGGACCTTCAGCCGCGCTGACTTCATCTTCGATCCGGACCAGAACCAGTTCACCTGTCCCGCCGGCAAGCTGCTCATGCAGTATCGCCGCAACTTCACGGTTCCGCGCGCGGACAATGCGAGCGGTGGGAACCGGAACTACCGGGCCAGCAAACGAGACTGCCACCTGTGTGACCTCAAGACCCGCTGGCGTCTGAAAACGCCGGTGCGCGATATGCTACGCAGCGTCCATGAAGACGCTCGCGACCACGCGGTCAGTTGGCAGATACGCCCGAGTTCGAGCAATCGCCGCAACGAGCGAAAGAAGATCGAGATGATGCCGGAAATGGCGCGACCGAACCGGCCGAAGGATTCGGTTCCGCCGTACAGCCGCGACGCGGGTTTGCCCTTCGGATGATGTCGAGTTTTCATCGGTTCCCTGACGAGAACCGCCTCGACATTAGCGGCTGACCTCCGTTCCTGCCTGTGATATCGTCAGTTACCTTCCGTGCCGAAGGAAATGCGCCAAACCTCGGTCCCTCGGCAGTGACACGTCCCACTGGACGCCAGAGGAGCGCCTTCGATGACAAGCAAGTCACGAAACCTCTTAATGCCCTTTCAGGTGTCCGCCGCGGCGCTGGTCCTTGCAACTGGATTGGGAGGATCCGCCAGTGCCGATGACGCGGAGGCTAGGCACCTGCTCAAGGCGATGTCGGACTACCTCGCAGCGCAGAAGGCTATATCGTTCGGATACGACACCAACCTCGAGGTCGTCACCAAGGATGGCCAGAAGCTTCTGCTGGCGAGTTCCGGCGCGGTCGATCTCGCCCGGCCCGACAAGTTCCGCGGCAGCCGCCACGGCGGGTTCGCCAATGTGGAGATGGTCTTTGACGGCAGGACGCTGACGCTGCTGGGCAAGGATGCCAACCAGTACACCCAGGTCGATGTCCCGGGCACGTTGGACCACCTGGTCAATGAACTGCGGGACAAGTACCAGAGGCCGATCCCGGGCGCCGACCTTCTGCTGTCGAACGTCTATGACGAGCTGATGCGTGATGTGACCGATGTCAAGGATCTCGGCAGCGGCGTGATCGGCGGCACGGAGTGCGATCACCTGGCGTTTCGGACGCAGGAGGTCGACTGGCAGATCTGGATCGCCCAGGGCGAGCATCCCTATCCCTGCCGCTATGTCATTTCCAGCAAGTCCATCGATCAGGCGCCGCAATACAGCATTCAGATCACGGACTGGAAGACCGGCGACGAGGTTGCACCGGACGATTTTGCCTTCAAGGTGCCGGACGGCGCCAAGAAGATCGATCTGAAGGAACTAGCCGACATCGACGAGTTGCCGGCACATCTCTCGCCAGGAGGCAGCAAATGACCATTTCAAGAAGACTGAGAATTGTGCTGCTTGCCGGCACCGTCGGGTTCATGGGACTCGAAGCCCCATTGCAGCTTACGTTCCCCGGCGCGAATGGCATTGTCTCCACAGCCGAGGCCAGAGTCGGGCGTCCGCTCACGCCGGTCAGCGTCGCCGGGGTGGCGAGGCGGTCGGCGCGGCGTTGCGCGGCCGGAGTGACCTGCTGAAGACCTGAACGAAAAAGTGCGGTCGGCGTCCTGATCGGACTTCGGAGAACGGGTTGCTGTCACGGTCGAAAAGGACGTGACAGCAACCACGATCCTCGCGAAGCCTGGCGCGGCGCGCCATCTCATCCACACTTGCCTCATCCTTCGTTTACGCAATTTCAAGCTTGTAGCCGATGTAGGCCTTGGAAAATTGCCACAAAAGATCCGCTACTAGACTAGCAGAACCGTGACGCCGTGCAGGAGGCCTTCCACCAACCGCGACCATGGTTGACTGGACCGCCCGACGAAAACCAGCCAGCCTACGGCCGCCGCTATCACGAGCGCCGGACCTCCCCGGACGATCAATACCTTAGAAGCGTGCTGGCGAGCGTGACCGGTCCGCATTTGCTGGCGAGAGTTTGCGCTGCGCGACCTACCCCGGCGACAATTTTCGGTAGCAGGAGGGCGTAGATGCCGATCCACAGCAGGCCTCGCATTTCTGGATCGTTGAAGGGAACCGGCCGGGCGATTTCGCGACCTATCTGATCTCCGACTTCTTGTGGCAGCGCTTCAGCGCCATCTCCCTCTGGATACTCATCAGAGAGTCCGCGTCGACGTCTCCGGGATTGATCTCGCGGGATGATTTTCGACTGGTCGGCTGTTGCGTTGTTCGAGCATGCCAGCGACCTTGTCCAAGCCTGCCAGTCGACCTCTGCGTCCCTCACGCAGTAAGGGATCTTACACCGCGCCAGGAAACGGCCCGATACGGCAGGGGGGGTATGCAGCTAGTAAGATATTACTGTCGAGATCGGTGATCCACCGCTTACCTTTTGCTGACGCCGGACAATTGGCCTACGCGCGGGTTGACTGCGCGGCGATCCATTTGGCGGTGACCTGCTGGACAGCGGAGATGAAGAGGGCCGTGGTGATCCCGAACATCATCAGACCATTGGCAGCCTGAAGCGGTCCAAGCAGCCGCATCCGACCATCTAGCACGATGTCACCATAACCGAGCGAGGTGAAGGTCACGCCCGAAAAATACATCGCCGTTTCAAAGTCCTCAAATGCACCGAGCAGTTTGTAGAGCAATGCCCAAAACGCAACCTGGACGATGTTGCCGATCATGAGCACCACCATCAGAATCGAGAATTGCAGGAAAATCCCGCGCAACGGCTTTGGGCCGAGCGGTTGCTTCGAGGCCTGGGCGAAGTAACGCGCGGCGAACACCGATGCCAGCACCTGAAGTGCAAGGCATGCCAACATCGCCAGCAGGCCGAGTGTAATAACCGCGATCATGGCGACGGATCGTCAGTCTGCGGCCCGCCCGGGCCATGCCGCAGCCACTCCATGAGCAGGACGTAGCCAACGGCGAGGAGAACAGGGCCTACAAACAGGCCGAGAAGGCCGTCTGCGACCATGCCGCCAATCACACCAATGAGAATGACCGGCATTGGAACTTCAAGTCCGCGTCCGAGCATCAATGGTTTGAGGAGGTTGTCGCTGAGCCCGGCAATGACGGTCCAGATCGAAAAGATGATCGCCGGCGTGGTCGCTTCGGTCGCAAGAACATAGGCTATGACAGGCAGTGTTACCAGCACTGCCGGCACCTGCACGATGGCAAACAATAGCACCACGAGCGTCAAAACACCGGCCGATGAAAGACCTATGGCAAAAAAGCCTGCCCCAATCAGCAGCGACTGGATGACCGCTACGCCCACGACGCCGACCGCCACACCGCGGATCGTAGCGGCGGTCATCTCAACCAGCCGCGGGCCTTGTGCCTTGCTGCCAGTGATACGTTCCAACAGGCGACTGGCGAATTCGGTAGCGCCGTCGCTATAGGCGATGAGCACGGCAGCGACTGCGAACGAAAGTACGAAAGACAATTGACCGGCGGCTAAACCGCCCGCGAACGACGCCAGCCATGCTGCAATCCCGCTTAGCTGCTGGCCGTACTTGGCAAGCGCCGCAGGCATGTTTGTTGCCACGAGTGACCATGTCTCTGTTAGCTTTTGGCCGACCAGCGGCAGGTCTGCGAGCCGCGGAGGCGGTGGCGGCACGGTCAGGCTGCCGTCTTGCAAGCCCGAGACGAACGCAAGAATGGACGATCCAAGCGACGTCACCACCATTACCAACGGCACCAGCATCAGCGCAACGCTGACCAACCCGATCAACATCGCTGACCAGCGATTGCCGACCCGGAGGACCAAGCGTCGGTGCAGCGGATAAAGCATCACCGCGAGGATCACCGACCAGAGCAGGATGCCAGTAAAGGGCAATATGATGCGGCTACAGGCAAAGATCAGTAAGGCTACAAGTGCGATCTGAAGCACCGCGTCGAGCATTCTCAAGAGCGACGGTGGGCGCTCAGGGATTGTCACGTTCGGGTCCATGTAGCTGCCCCCCTTCCCAGCCATCTGGATTTCCCAGGTAGCTCCGTGCTCCGCCTGACTATTTACCTGTTTCGGCCTTCCTGCAAGACAGCCGCAAAAATGCTCGCTGGCGCCTTGGACAGGCCATTGAGAAGCCCGATGAGCCTCAGCCTGGCGCGGTTATGTGGACGGATTCCTTGAATTAGGCATCGCATCGGTGCCCGTTGCGATGGCGACAGCTGAGGACTAAATTGCCATTCCAACACAGGTGCCGGCGCAAGCAAAGCCGCGGCGCGACGGCCGTGATCTTAGAGGGGAAACGTCATGGCATCGGATGCAACTGGAGCCTCTCGCGATCATTCTCCAAATGCAGTGGGCGCGCCTCTGAAAGAGAGGAACCCGCAGCGCACGGTCGCAATTACCGTATTGCTTGTGGCTTTCCTTTTGTTCGTCGTGACGGTTTTCATGGAGCGGCGCACTCCTTCATCCTCGCAGGCGACCGTCAGTGCATATGTCGTTGGCGTAGCGCCGGAGGTTACCGGGCGGGTCATTGAAGTGGGCGTGACTGACAACAGCGCCGTGACGCCCGGCCAGATGCTGTTTCGCCTGGACCCGGAACAGTACCGGCTTGCCGTTGCGGAGGCGGAAGCACGCCTTGCAGGGGTAGGTCAGTCGATCGGCGCTTCGACTGCGGCCGTCGATGTCGCCCAGGCTCGGGTGGTGGAGGCGAAGGCAGTCCGCGTCAACGTCCAGGATCAAGCCACCCGCGCGATGGAACTTGTCAGGCGCGGTGTCTATGCCCAGGCGAAGTATGATGAGGCCGCGGCCGCGCTGGTTCAGGCAGATGCAGGTGTGGATGCAGCCGAAGCCGACCTCGCGCGGGCTCAGGAGGAGCTTGGACCCGCAGGAAAGGACAATCCGCAGTTGAAGGAGGCGCTTGCGGCGCTTGAAAGCGCTCAGCTTGATCTGCTGCGCACGACGGTTTCAGCGCCGGCGGAAGGCGTGGTCACCAATCTTCAGCTTTCCGTCGGAGGCATGGTCAGCGCTGGCGAGAGTGCAATGACCTTCATCGATACCGGCACGATTTGGATCACGGCCGCGTTCAAGGAAAACAGCCTCGAGATGGTTGCCGCAGGCGACCGTGCGGAGGTGTTTTTCGATATCCTCCCCGGTCAGATTTTTGCCGCCACCGTTGAGGGCATCGGGATGGGGGTGGCTCAGGGAAGCGTCGACCCAGCGACGGGCCTGCCGAAGATTTCCACAGACACTGGATGGGTGAGAACACCGCAGAGCTTTCCCATCCGCCTGGTTCTCGACGAAGGGCGGCCCAAGGGCGTGCGGTACGGTTCGCAGGCGAATGTGGTGATCTATACCGGGGACCACCCGGTCACCAATGCGCTCGGCAGCATCTGGATCCGAGTTCTGTCGATCCTTACCTATGTCAGTTGACACGCATCTTTTGTACGAGGCGGACCGCGTTAATGTAAGGCGCAAGGGTCTGCGCATAGCGCTTGCCGTTGCGGTCGGCTTTTCCTGGTTGGTCTATTCGGGGGCTATCATCCCCTTCCTTGGGCCGTTGTTTGCGGCACAGTTTCTAATCTCCAGTTCCCGCCCTATGCCGTTGCAAAAGGCGTTGGCAGTCACGGTGCTCATTCTTGTTGTCGGAGCACTTTTGCAATTCGTAACGGTGCTGACTGGCGACCGGCCGCCGGTTCTGCTGCTGCTGCTCGGGCTGATTTACTTTGGATGTTTCTACCAGCAGGCGAACGGCAAGGGCGGCCCCACAATCTTTCTTGTCCTGGTCATAGCGGTTATGGTGCCGCTCCTCACAATTCTGAACGAGGATCTCGGCGACACCATTCTTATGATCCTGGTTCAGAGTGTGGTGACCGGAATGCTTTTGATGTGGCTGGCCCATGTACTAATCCCGGACAGAGGTAGCCCCGCCCTTAAGGCCGCGACGGCGACGACATATCCGCATGCGGCACGCTACGCTGCCGCCAACACCGCCATACTCCTGATCGCGGTGGTTGCCTGTCTGACACGCGAAGGGCTGGCAACGGCGATTGTCATTCCGATAACAGTCGTGTCACTGCTGTCCCAATTCGACGTCGCAGCCAGCACGCGCGCGGCCTTGGGGATCGTGATAACCAATGTTACTGGAGGCTTGGCCGGGTCCGTCGCATTCGGATTGCTTCAGGTATGGCCGTCCCACATTTTCCTCTTTCTATTGGTACTGCTGGCCGGGTTGGTGTTTGGCGGTCGTGCTGCCATGCGTGCGCCGGCCGCCAAACTTTACGCTGGCGCCTTGACGATCTTCCTCCTCGTATTCGGAACAGGCGTGTCACCGCTTCCGGGGTCTGCCGCCGAGTCCTTTTCCACCCGGGCCACTTACATACTGGTGGCCATCGCCTATGCGATCTTCATGACAACGTTGCTTTGGCCTCGGCAGGAAGACAGTCGCGATCGAACGCTTGTCGGCGACTGACGTGCGCCACTTCGGGTACGAAGCGGCTGCTCAGCCTGGGCTTCGACATTTTCGGGCCAACGCTGCACCCTCACCACGGGCGCCATTGCCCCGCGAGCGGCTTAGTCCAAGGGACAATTCTTCCGGTCTGCGAACAGGAAGGACGCGCCATTTCTTGGCATTCCCGGCGCTTCTCCGAAGCTGACCTTCGCGCAAGGGCTCGAGTCGACCCGCTCCAGTCGTTCGAACTCGAGCGCCCAACGGCGCAAGTCGATCAAAACGTGCAATCCACGGGCCTCTAGATAGCGTTAGCCAATAATTGCGAAGGCTAGTAGAAATGGACCCTGGAGGTACCAGCACAGCCATGGGCGAGGAGTATGTTGAGCGTCGGCTGGCAGCCATACTGGCTGCCGACGTCGTTGGCTACAGCCGGCTGATGGAGGCAAATGAAGAGCGCACTTTGGAAGCGCTCCGCCAGCATCGCCGTGAGTTCTTCGATCCTACCGTCGCCAAGCACGGTGGGCGCATCTTCAAGGTGATGGGCGACGGCTTTCTGGTCGAGTTCGGCAGCGTCCTCAACGCAGCGCGCTGTGCTGTTGAAATCCAGCGCGGCATGCTCGAGCGCAATGCCGGCGTCCCCGAGGACCGGCACATCAAATTCCGCATCGGCATCCATCTGGACGACATTATCGTCGACGGCGAGGACTTTTATGGCGATGGCGTCAACTTGGCGGCACGGCTCGAAGGTCTTGCCCGCCCGGGCGGGATTGCCTGCTCGGCGGTGGTGCGCAACCAGGTCGGCCACAAGCTCGAATTGGAATTCGTCGACCAGGGTCAGAAGACCGTCAAGAACATCGTCCAGCCCGTGCATGTCTATTTTGTCAATCTTGCGAGCCCACCTGCGGATGGCGCCCCCCGGGCCGCGACGGACAGTCAGTCACGGATGCGCTCCGACAAGCCGTCGGTGGCGATCCTCCCCTTTACCAACATGAGCAACGACCCTGAGCAGGAATTCTTCAGCGACGGCATCACTGAGGACATCATCACCGACCTCTCGAAGGTTTCGGGCCTGTTCGTGCTCGGCCGCAACACGGTATTCACCTACAAGGGCAAGGCCGTCGACCTGGAAGGCATCGCCAGGCAGCTGGGCGTTGCGTATCTGGTCGAGGGTAGCGTCCGCAAGGCCGGAAACCGTGTCAGGATCAACGCCCAGTTGATCGACGGCTCGACCGGCGGCCACCTGTGGGCGGACCGCTTCGACCGCGACCTCTCTGGCATCTTCGCTGTTCAGGACGAGATCACCCACGCCATCGTCGAGCAACTCAAGGTCAAGCTTCTGCCGCAGGAGAAGAAAACAATCGAGCAGTCGCCGACCGACAGCGTCGAGGCCTACACTCATTATCTGAGAGGCCGCCAAATCTTTCACTCAGGGACAAGATCGTCGCTGACGCTTGCCCGACGAATGTTCGCAAGAGCTGTCGAATTGGACCCGCGCTATGCCCGTGCTTATGCCGGCATCGCCGATTGCGATTCGCGTCTCTATTCCAAGCACGGCGTCAGGATGCCCGTCGATGAAATCCTGGCGACCATTGACAACGCCCTGGCAATAGACCCGAATCTAGCTGAGGCCCATGCCGCGCGCGGCTATGCCCTGATGGTAGCCGACCGCCGCGCCGAGGCGCCCTCCGCTTTCCAGCGGGCGCTTGCCCTCGACCCCAATTGCCATGAAGCGCATTATCATTATGCGGACTTCTGTGTGACCGCAGGTGACTTCCAGAGGGCTGCGGAGCACTACATTCGCGCTCTGGAATTAAAGCCCGACGACTATCTTTCCCCTTGTCTCCTCTTGAATACCCTGCGATCGCTCGGGCGCACTCAGGAAATGGAAACTTATGCGCGCCTCGGCTTTAAGCGAGCCAAAGAGGCTCTCAACCTGCATCCGGAAGAATCCAAGGCTGCACAGATGGCCGCAGCTGCGCTCGTGACATTGGGTGAAAGCGACCAGGCGAAAGAATGGCTCGCGCGAGCGCTAGCGATCGATCCCGACGACAGTGGTGCTCGCTACAACGCTGCTTGTGTCTATTCGTTGCTGGGGGAGCCCGACCGAGCGATCGACCTTCTGGAGACGTACTTGCAGCAGGTGGGGCCTGACCTAAGGCTGCGGTTCAAGAACGATTCCGATCTTGACCCTATCCGTAGCCATCCCCGCTATCAGAAGCTGCTCGCACTGGCGGGATAGCGAAAGGCGAACTGAAATGCCTCCTTATTGCCGCTTCTCGCTCCGTCTTCCCGAGAAGGCGAACGACGACCTTCCACGGCTTTCATGACCTTCTGCCAGGAAAATGGAAAGGCGAGGTTCACGATTTCGCGTCGAGCAATGACGCGATCGCGCCTCATTGCCGCCGTTGCCTGATGTCTTCCGAGAACGTGCCTATCTTAGGCTAGAGCCCGTTATGCCGGGCGGTCAGAGGTACGGTTCGGCATCAAGCTGCGATTGCTGCTCATTGTGGCCTTGCCGGTGTTCGGAAAGTTACCACATAGCAGCATCAGGCAACAAACCAGCCCGTCACTTCCAGAAGGCGCGGGTCTCTTCGAGGTTTCGCCACAAGGCCTTTGCGCCGACCCAGCCAAATTCGGCGCGCGCCTGGCTCGCCCCGATCACCCATCCGACGGCACGCTGCGTGTCCGGACCACCAGCGCCGGGCGCTTCCGCTCCCGACAGCATGGTTCTGACGGTCGCCGCATCGTTCAGATCGCCGAAGACCGTCTGAAGTTTCTTCAAGCGTTTCAGGAATGGATCGACACGCTTGGCCGGGTACAAGGGAGAGAAGAACTCGACCGCATAGCGCAATTTTTTTAGCTCCTTCCGCAACTCGTGGCGCTGCTCCACTGTCAGTGTCTCAAGTCCGCGTGCACGCTTGCCAACCTTCTTCCAGCGCTTGCCGAGCGCCTGGCTGGCCAACTCCGCGACCGGCGCCGCCAGCCGTCCGGTCTGGTCGAAATCCTGCGGAACGAGCCAGCCTCGGGTCTCCACGAACCGCGCCAGATCGATCAGGAACGCCTGTACGCGCCCGGCGGCCAGAAGTTTGCGAAGGGGCTCGCGCAGCTCCGCCGCTTGCTGTGAGAGCGCATGCGAAAGGGCGGAGAGTCCGGCTTCATCCGGATGAGCCACTGCCTCTCGCTGCACGATATCGTTCGCCACCACGTCGAGATCCCTGAGGCGCCCGACCTCCTGGCCAAGCCAGCGCGCCTCGTCATTGAGACGTGCCGTTTCCGGACTCCTGAGCACGGCGGCGAAGACGGAATACACGCTGCGCAAGCGGCGCAAACCAATCCGCAACTGATGCGGTCCCTCGGGGTCATCCAGTTGCCGAACCACCGTGATATTCGTGGCGATCTGGTCGAGGCATTCGCGCAGCACGTCGCGCGCCGCCTGCTCGGCGACCTGAGCCGGATCGAGCGCGACGTTTACCGCGTTTCGGGGTGCAAGCGGCAAATCGATCCGTCCCTCTTCGGCGAGCAGATAGCCGCGCGCCGCCTTGGAAAGCCGGGAAAACCTCAAGCCGCCATCGGGAAACAGCACCTGTGCGATGTCGAACAATCCGCCGGGGCTGCCCTCGATGAGTTCGATCTCCACTTCATGCAACTTGGCCGAGCGCTCGCCGGCGCGGATTTCGCCGACGTCGATTGCCAACTCCGCGCGTGTGCCGTCGTCAAGCGAAAGTTCGCTGGCGGAGCGCCTGATCACGGTCTCGCAGACCGGCTGAAGCGGCGCGCCACTCACGCGATGGACGACCTCCTCTCGGACTGCTGCGTCCGGAATCGCTTCGAGACACAGCCGCCCACCCGGAGCCGGGTTCTCCACCTCGCCAACCTGCGAGAGGCCGCCATGCAGCTCGGCCCTGGTCTTGACAGTCTGTATCCATCGCCGCCCGTCGCGCCGGAGCCTTAACGCGATCCCCGCCTTCTTCAGCGCGTGTTCGGGAGTGTCCAAATAGATGCTTCTGAGCGTTCTCGTTTTTGGGCTGCCGCTGGCCAGCTTCCGCGCCTTCGCGCGCCCCCAAAGCTCGCTCGAGGTCAGTTCGTCGAGGAGAAATTTCAACTCAATTTCGCGCATATGACAGATTTGCGACAGCTTTGTTACAGCCCTAACGCATCCGCCACGCACCCGCAAGCGACGGCAGGGTGTAGCACGGGAAGCTGTCGCGTGCTGCACGACTGGCAGTTGTGGAGGCCGATCTTGTATGGCGCGCCGGAGAGGATTAAACTGAGCACTGGAGCGTCTTTTCTTCTCCGATGAGATCGTCCGTAGAGGTCCGCTCATGATGCAGTGGACGGCTCTTCGACAAGGGTTCAGCCTCTTTTGGCTGAAGGAAAGGTTGCTGATACATGCCGGCTAGTAAGGACGCCACTCGGCGGGCCTTGCGCTTCCCAGTGCTCGCTAGCCTTTCAGGCTATCAGCCGGGCTGGATCCGAAGCGATGTCTCCGCCGGGCTCGCCGTTGCCGCAGTTGGGCTTCCCAGTGCCATCGCTTATCCGGCGATAGCGGGGCTGCCGCCTGAGACCGGCATTTACGCCAGCATAGCGCCGCTGATCGCCTACGCGTTCTTTGGCCCCTCGCGTCAGCTCATAGTCGGTCCGGACGCGGCAACGATGACGGTGCTTGGGGCGGCATTGGTCGCCGTTACAGCGAGCATACCAGCCGGACTTGCAGTGGACCGCACTGCGGTCGCTGCAATCCTCGCGCTTGGCGTGGGTTTGTTTTGCTTGGCGGCGTGGGTGCTTCGGCTCGGCGTTCTTGCGACCTTCCTGTCGCGTCCCATCCTGACGGGATTCTTCATCGGCGTCTCGTTTTCGATCCTGGTTGGGCAGATCGATCGCTTTACCGGGGTGGACATTGAGGCGGAAGGCCTGCTCAGACCGGTCCTCGAACTTCTGCGCAAGGCCGGATCGATACATTGGCCGTCTCTCGTGCTTGCCTTGGGGATGTTCGGTTTGTTGCAGATCGTGCGGATCATTCGTTTTCCGGTTCCCGGGCCAGTGCTGGTTGTGGTGCTCTCCGTGGTGCTTTCGGCGGTCTTAGACCTTGAAGGACGCGGCATCGCTGTGGTCGGCGATATCCCTACGGGTCTGCCCTCGCTGACGTTGCCACGGATCGCTGACCTTCCGTTCGAAACGTTGGCCCTGGGCGCTGCGGCGATCTTCCTCGTGAGCTACGGTGCGGGCGTTATTACGGCCCGCAGCTTTGGGGCAAAGGGCGGCTACCCGGTCGATCCGAACCGCGAACTCATCGGATTTGGTGCTGCGAATATAGCCGCTGGCCTTTTCGGCGCCTTCCCTGTTACAGCTTCCGACTCGCGCACGGCAGTCAACCTGACCGTTGGCGGGCGCTCGCAAGTGACAAGTATTGTGGCCGCCGCGACGTTGATCGCGACACTGCTGTTTCTCGGGCCGGCCCTCAGGATTATCCCGATCCCCGCGCTCGGTGCCATTCTAGCGGCAACTGCCATCAACCTGATCGACCTCGCCGCCCTTCGGCAGATTTGGCGCGTCAGCCGCATTGAGTTCGTCTTCGCGATCATTGCGATGTGGGGACCGATCAGCCTAGGCGTCCTCAACGGCGTTGTCATCGCGATCGGTGCGACACTGGTCTATGTTCTGCGCAAGCTCATGTTTCCCCGCGACGCCATGCTCGGCCGCGTTCCGGGCCGTGGCGGCTTCTACAAGCTGCATCGAACGCCCGAGGCCCGTCAGGTGCCCGGCCTCGCCGTTTGCCTCATTCAAGGCAGCCTGCTGTTCTTCAACACCGACTACGTCGCATCGCGGCTGCGGTCCATTGCCGAGGAATTGCCGGCCGACACACGCTGGCTGCTGATTGATGCAAGTGCAATTTCCCAGATCGACAGCTCGGCAGCGGCAATGCTGGAGGAGCTATGTGACGAATTGCGCAATCGCGGGATCAGGCTTGGCGTAGCGGAGCTTCACGCCGAAGCGCGCGATATCCTTGTTCGCGCCGGCGTGATCGAGCGCATTGGCTCCGACATGGTCTTCGACATTCTCGAAGAGGCGTATCATGCGTTCGAGGCCCAAGCGTGACAGTTCAGGGACTCTCCTGCTGTCACCCAACTGTCATTTTAATGGCTGCGTGCCAGTGGAGTGGAGGAAGACATGAGTAAGAAGAATAGAGACAGGGCGGCGGCTACGATATCCGAACCGGCGGAGGAAGCGAAATCGGGAGGAAAAAAATATGCGAAGGAACTCGCCCGGTTGCATGTTGAGCTTGCCCACCTTCAGGCCTGGGTGAAGAAGTCTGGTGCCCGCATCGCGATCATTTTCGAGGGCCGTGACGCCGCCGGGAAAGGCGGCGTGATCAAGCGCCTGACCGAGCGGGTCAGCCCACGAGTGTTCCGCGTCGTCGCCCTGCCGGCTCCGACCGATCGGGAGAAGACCCAGATCTACATGCAGCGCTACATCCAGCACCTGCCCGCCGGAGGCGAGATCGTGATATTCGACCGCTCCTGGTACAACCGTCCTGGCGTCGAACGCGTCATGGGTTTCTGTAGCGACAAGCAGGCGCGGCGCTTTCTCGAACAGGCACCGACGTTTGAAACCGCCCTGGTCGAAAGCGGCATAACGCTGCTCAAATACTTCCTCGATGTGAGTGAGGAAGAACAGGAGCGGCGTTTCCGACAGCGGGCCGACGACCCCCTTCGACAGTGGAAACTGAGCCCGATGGATGTCGAATCGTACAAGCGCTGGTGGGATTACACCCGCGCTTACGACGAGATGATCCGTGCAACAGACACAAGGCATGCGCCCTGGTGGATTGTGCCGTCGAACGACAAGAAGCGCGCGCGCATCAACTGCATTTCGCACATTCTGAGCTCCATCCCCTATGAGCGCGTCGAGTTCGAAAAACCTAACTTCAGCAAACGCCAGAAGCGGCCCGACGACTTCGTGGACGATGCAACTCCGCGCAACGTGGTGCCGGACGTGCTTTGACCCAGCTATACACGCAGTTCAGAACCATTACCGGTTCCTATTTGGTTTCGGGCTCCCAATTTAAGAAGAAGCCGACGTCGCCAGGGATTCCACCGGGGAAGTTAATAATCATGGCCTTGAGTTTGTAACCTTGCGGCTTCGCATTCTTAACATAACGTTCGTACAACTGCTTGGCCTTACCCTGTAGCGTTTCAGTCCATTGCGGATCAGCACTGTTGATAGCCCGGCCGCTGTCGGTGCAAAGGTCCGACGGAAAGCTGTATACTAGTGCTTCGTACTTGCCATTCTTGACGGCATTCATCACGAGGCGGCGAACCATTGCAAGTTCATCATCACTCACTTGGTCCTTTAGGAAGCTGTTTGTGAACTTCGTGAGTTCCTCATTCTGCCGCGCTCGCAGCTTTTCTTCCTTGTCTGCCTCCGCCATCTGCTCCTCTAGGAGAGCCATTCGCAGTTGCTCAGCGCTCGGCGGCGCCACATTTATGTCTAAAGCTGTGTCTTTGATGTTGGCCATTTTCTCCTCCACTCGAAACCGTTCGAGAATAGAACACAGGGGCAGATCGACGTCTTGCCAATCTCGTTCGTTGGGCTCAATTCATGCCCACCCAACCGCAAGACGTAAATCAGCAGGGTAGTCGACTGAGGCAGGCTGCCAGCCGCACGTTGAAGGGATCGGCCGCCGCGGCAAGAAGTCTTGTCTTCGCAGTCCAGCTACCATTCGATGATGCCATGTGGGCACATCAAGGTCAAATTCGCGATAGGCGGTAGAATGTGTCGCGACAGGCCGCGCTAGTAGCAATTACCGGAATCGGCTTCCCGGGGCGAGCATGGGCGATAGGACCTGTTTGAGTGATACCCATTGCCATAATACCGGTCGCCATAATACCGGTTGCGGTAATACCGGTCGCGGTAATACGGTTCGCCATAATAGGATCCGCCATAATAGGATCCGCCATAATAAGGTCTGCCATAATAAGGTCTGCCGTAATAGGGTCCGCCGTAATACGGATCGCCGTAGAAGCCGCTTCGGTAATACCCGCCGTAGTAGCCGTTGTTGTTGGCGATCATGCTGCCGAGCAGCGCTCCAGCGACAAATGCGCCGGCGGGGAACCAAAAGTCGTTGTGCCTATGGTATCCCGGACGATAGTGGCGGTAGCCGCGATAACCCCTGTACCAGCCATCTCGAATTTGGATGACATCGGACTGCGCGCTTTGTGCCCTGGGCACGAAGATCGGTGCGGCATCAACTGGAACAGTGCTCGTAAGTGCAAAAGTGGCGACCAGGGAGGTCGCTATGCCTGACAGGAACCTCATGATCGCGTCCTCGCTGGTGGCAATGTTTGCCGTATGCGAAACGTCGACATTAACTGGAAGAAACGTCGTCGATCCAAATTTGTTCCCGAGACCGGCAAATTGTCTCAAGCCGCTCCGAACCTTTGACGGTCAGACAGGCCGCCGTCCCCAGAGCTACGGGCGCCGGCAACATCGATTCGCCTGCGTCCGGATGGGGATCCCCGCCGCCGAAAAAACTCCCGATGCGTTTTAAGCGAGAATACCAGACCCAGTGAGTAGATGATCAGTTCGGTGAGGTTGCCCAGCGTCGCATTGAGAAGGCCGCCCACCCGTATCGCCCGTCTTGGTCGCCACCGACTCGGTGGCGTAGCTCAGCAGCGCGGCC
Organism: Mesorhizobium sp. WSM4849; assembly: GCF_055811385.1. NCBI lineage: Bacteria > Pseudomonadati > Pseudomonadota > Alphaproteobacteria > Hyphomicrobiales > Phyllobacteriaceae > Mesorhizobium > Mesorhizobium sp. WSM4849. The sequence goes on along the minus strand of NZ_JBVVPW010000046.1, from coordinate 346 downwards.
AGCGGCACGATCGCCAGCACGGAAAGCACAAAAAGCAGCGTGTGCTTCGGGCTCGAGTGCCTGGGCGACGAACACCGCAGGCACAAAGGCCAACAACCAGAGAACGGGATCGTCACGGATTTCTTTGAGCAAGGGGGGCCATGGATACGATCAGCGAAATACTGCTTGTCTTAGAACGAGCGCTGGCTGGTCCATGGCTTCAACCCCGCTAGCAGGCTTCCGAGCCATCAGTGCTGGTTGCCAAAAATGTCAGCTATCAGGCAGCGAAAGATAGTGTCCTGAAGGTTCTGCAAAAAGCTTTGGAGAGAGAACGGCCCTTGCTCTGAGGCGAGGGGCGGCCATGGCA
>NZ_JBVVPW010000045.1:0-45284 GCF_055811385.1 Mesorhizobium sp. WSM4849 | reverse complement strand
ATTCTCAATGCAAAAGCACGCGATGCGCGCAAAGAGTTCGCTAATGCAACTTGACATCAGAGATAGTCGCTCATCCGTCGCCTTCGGCGACACCTTCTCCCACAAGGGGAGAAGAGGCAGACGCCAGCGCCGGCGATCTCCTCTCCCCTCGGGGAGAGGTCGGATTGCCCCCGAATTGCCCTTGCAATTCGGTTGGCAATCCGGGTGAGGGGGCTCCCCCGTTAACCGGGCGCAGCGATTAAAGTTTCGTCCAGGCTCCATTCTTCTTCGACGACTTCACGCAGGCTTCGATGAAGGCCATGCCTTCGACACCGTCCTGGATGGTCGGGAAGATGACATCCTTAGCCGGCTTGCCGCCTTTGCGGCGCGCTGCGCGGATGGCGCGGGCCGCCTCCTGATAGATGTTGGCGAAACCTTCGAGATAGCCTTCCGGATGGCCTGACGGAACGCGGCTGACGCGCCCAGCGACGGGCAGCGCCCCGGGGCCGTTTCGGGTGATCAACTGCTTCGGCTGGCCGAACGGCGTGTACCAGAGATAGTTCGGGTCGGCCTGCACCCATTCAAGCCCGCCCTTCGAGCCGTAGATACGCAGCTTCAGCCCATTCTCGTGGCCGGGCGCCACCTGGCTCGCCCACAATATGCCCTTGGCCGGATGCGATTTGCCGACCGGCTTGAAGCGCAACATCACGTTGACATTGTCGTCGAGCTGTCGCCCCGGCACGAAGGCGTCGAGATCGGCGGAAAGCGAATCGAGCTCCAATCCACAGACGAAGCGCGCGAGATTGTAGGCGTGCGTGCCGATGTCGCCCAGCGCACCGCCGGCGCCGGCCTGCTTGGGGTCGGAGCGCCAGGCCGCCTGCTTCTGGCCGGTGGCGGCGAGGTCTTCGGTCAGCCAGTCCTGCGGGTATTCCGACTGCACGATACGGATGTCGCCGAGTTGTCCCTTGGCCACCATCTCGCGCGCCTGCCGCACCATCGGATAGGCGGTGTAATTGTGGGTGAGGACAAAGACCTTGCCGGTCTTTTCGACCAATGCCGCCAGCTTCTTCGCTTCCGCCAACGTCGTCGCCAGCGGCTTGTCGCAGATGACGTGGATGCCGGCTTCGAGAAAAGCCTTCGCCGCCGGCACATGCACATTGTTGGGCGTGACGATGGCCACCGCTTCGATACCGTCCGGCCGCTTGGCCTCGGCCTTGGCCATCTCGGCGAACGAGCCGTAACTGCGCGCCGGATCGAGCCCGAGCTCCTCGGCCGACGCTTTCGCACGCGCCGGATCGGACGACAAGGCACCGGCGACCAGCACGAACTCATTGTCCATTCGCGCTGCGATGCGGTGCACGGCGCCGATGAAGGCGCCTTGCCCGCCGCCGACCATGCCGTAGCGGATCGGGCCGCCTCCCGCTTCCGACTTCGATGCGCCGACCATGATTTTCTCCCTCGTGTCTGAAATACCCCTCCCCCTTGAGGGGAGGGTGGCCCGAAAGGCCGGGAGGGGTCGGTTGATGCGGAGCTCTACGCCCTGCGACCCCACCCCGATCCGCTGCGCGGATCGACCCTCCCCTCGAGGGGGAGGGAAAATCGCGCTAGATTCCCATCATGGCGCGCAGCACCTTTTTATCGGTCGCGCTGCCGGCGAAATCGTCGAATGCCTTTTCCGTCACCCTGATGATGTGGTGCTGAATGAAGGGAGCGCCTTCGGCCGCGCCATCCTCGGGGTGCTTCAGGCAGCATTCCCATTCCAGTACCGCCCATGAATCGTAGTCATATTGGGCGAGCTTGGAGAAGATGCCGCCGAAATCCACCTGGCCATCGCCGAGCGAGCGGAAACGCCCGGCCCGGTTCGTCCAGCTCTGATAGCCGGAATAGACGCCTTGCCGGCCGGTCGGATTGAACTCGGCATCCTTGACGTGGAACGCCTTGATCCGCTCGTGATAGATGTCGATGAATTCGAGATAGTCGAGTTGCTGCAGCAGGAAATGCGACGGGTCGTAATTGATGTTGCAGCGCCTGTGGCCGCCCACGGCGTCGAGGAACATCTCGAAGGTCGCGCCGTCGAAGACGTCCTCTCCCGGATGGATCTCGTAGCCGAGATCGACGCCATTGTCCTCATAGACGTCGAGGATCGGCTTCCAGCGCTTTCCCAGTTCGGAAAACGCCTCCTCGATCAACCCCGCCGGCCGTTGCGGCCAAGGATAAAGGTAGGGGAAGGCCAACGCCCCGCAAAACGACACCGACGCCTTGAGCCCGAGATTTTTCGAAGCCTTGGCGCCGAACTTCATCTGTTCGACGGCCCATTGCTGCCTGGCTTTAGGATTGTTGTGCACCGCAGGCGGCGCGAAGCCGTCGAACTGCGCGTCATAGGCCGGATGCACCGCCACCAACTGCCCCTGCAGGTGCGTCGACAGCTCGGTGATCTCAACGCCCGCCTCAGTGCAGATGCCCTTCACTTCGTCGCAATAGGCCTGGGAGGACGCCGCCTTCTCGAGGTCGAACAGCCGGCTGTCCCAGGTCGGGATCTGCACGCCCTTATAGCCCAGCCCGGCCGCCCATCTGGTGATCGACGGCAGCGAGTTGAACGGTGCGGCATCGCCCGCGAATTGCGCCAGAAACAGCCCAGGACCCTTCATTGTCGACGGCATCGGCATCCTCCCTAATTTATCCACGACCAAGCATAGCGCCGATTGAAAGCAGGGCCAGCCTCTTTGGTCTTTTCTCGACAGGCGCTAGTGCGCACCGCCATTCTGGTATTACCAAATATGGTCGTTTGGTCAAGCGCCGCCGCTCGCAACCAGCGCTGCGAAAATTACCGGGCTGCGGGCAAATACGCCAGTTTAATCAAAGAAATAATCATGGGCCGGGGCTGCAGTGCAGGATTTCTTGCCGTCCAGATGAAATTGCTGTAGACCCTCTTTTCATGCCCAATTGGTCGAACCAGTTACGACGAATGCTGGAGTGCCTTGGGGAGGAACCATGCAACGCAATCTGGTGGAGTGCGTCGCAGGCGAATTGTTACAGGCGAATTCTGGGAAGGACAGACCATGCATCTTTCGACGCACAACTGGATGCGGGCGGAACCGTTGGAGACGACGCTCAAACGCATCAAGAAATTCGGCTATGAGTCGATCGAGATTTCCGGCGAGCCCGCGCAATACAAGATCAATGAGACACGTGCCCTCCTGAAGGAGCACGGCATCCGCTGCTGGGGGGCGGTGACGCTGATGCTGGGCGAGCGCAACCTCGCCGCCAAGGACCAGGGCCAGCGCGAGCGCTCGGTGCAGTACGTCAAGGACGTGCTGACGATGGTGAGCGAACTCGACGGCGAGATCATCACGCTGGTTCCCGCCACCGTCGGCAAGGTGGTGCCGGACGGCACCGAGGAAGAAGAATGGAAATGGGTGGTCGACGCCACCAGGGAATGCTTTACCCATGCCAAGAAAGTGGGCGTCAAGATCGCGGTAGAGCCGCTCAACCGCTTCGAGACCTATCTGTTCAACCGCGGCGCCCAGGCAATGGCGCTGGCCGATGCGGTCAGCCCCGAATGCGGTGTCTGCCTTGACGCCTATCACCTCCATATGGAGGAGTTTAACGTCTACGATGCCATCCGGCAGGTCGGAAAGCGCCTGTTCGATTTCCACGTCGCCGACAACAACCGCTTCGCCGCCGGTCTCGGACAGATCGACTGGCCGAAGATCGTCGGCACCCTGAAGGAAGTCGGCTACGACGGCGCGCTGACCAACGAGTTCGTCGCCCCTGTCGACCGCACGCCGGCTGCTCCCTATCCCGACATGGTTGAACGCAACCCGGTCGACATCTCGCCGGAGCAGCTCAAATTCATCCAGGACCACGGTTCCAGCGTGCTCACGGAAAAGTTCTACACCGACCAGATGCGCATCACCGCCGAAACGCTGCTGCCGCTGATCAAGTAGTCGATCTCTGGAAACGAGCCTTTCCGCCCGACGGCGGCCCCTAACGGCGGCAAGGCAGAGGATGAACATGCGCATCAAGACGGTCCAAGCCTGGTGGGTCCGCATACCGATCGAAGCGGCACGGCAGCACCGCAGCGACTTCGGTCAGGTGACGACGTTCGACGCCGCCATCCTGCGCATCGAGACTGACGATGGGTTGGTCGGCTGGGGCGAAGGCAAGAATGCCGCCGGCAGCACCGGCAGCTATGGCGCCCTCGTCCACATGCTGAACCATGAGGTCGGCCCGCAGCTGATCGGCTGCGATCCGGCCGACCTCGGGGTGATCTGGGAGATGCTTTACAATGGCGTGCGCCACGACAGCGCCGCGCAAAACGGCCACGCCATGCCGCAACTGGCGCGGCGCGGCATCAGCGTCGCCGCAATCAGCGCCGTCGACATCGCATTGTGGGATATTCTGGGCAAGTCGCTGGGGGTTCCGGTCTGGCGGCTGCTCGGCGGCCGCAAGCTCGATCGCATGCCGGCCTACGCTTCCGGTGGCTGGGCCCCCACCGAAGCGATCGGCGACCAGTTGAAATCCTATATCGCCAAGGGTGGCTTCAAGGCGCTGAAGATGCGGATCGGCGCGATGGACGGCACCCCGCACAATTCGGCCGCCCGCGTCCGCGCCGCAAGACAGGCGCTCGGCCCTGAACTCGATCTTATGGTCGATGCGCACGGCACCTATACGGTGGCGGAAGCCAAACGCTTCATCCATCTCGCCGGCGATCTCGATCTGGCCTGGTTCGAGGAGCCGGTCATCGCCGACGACAAGCCTGGGATGGCCGAAGTGCGGGCGTCCGGCTCCATCCCGATCGCCACCGGTGAGAGCGAGGCGACGCGCTATGCCTTCCGCGACCTCGCCACGCTCAAAGCGGCCGACATCTTCCAGCCGGATCCTGCCTTCTGCGGCGGCATCAGCGAGGCGATGAAGATCGGCACCATCGCCAGCGCCTTCAATCTGCGCTTCGCGCCGCATCTGTGGGCCGGCGCCCCTTGCTTCTTTGCCGGGCTGCATGTCTGCGCTGCTTCGCCGGCTAGCTTTACCGTCGAATATTCGCTTGGCGCCAACCCGATGATCCACGATCTGATCGAGGAGACTGTCGAAGCAAAGGACGGTATGATAGCGATCCCCGAGAAGCCCGGACTGGGATTCACCCTTTCGGAACGGTTCCTGGAGGCGCACGCGCTACGCGGCTGATCATGAAAGAAAAGAACCTTCTCGCGGAACTCGCCGCCTATCTGTTCTCCCACTCCGACAAGGCGACGGGCCGAACGCCGTCGGAGCGAGAACTGGCGGAGCATTTCGTCGTCAGCCGCGGCCAGATCCGCGAGGCGCTGGCTATCCTCGAAGCCATGCGCATCGTCGAGCGCCGGGCCAAGTCCGGCATCTACATCGACACCAAGCAGGCCAGCGTCGAGGCGATGGCGCTTTTTGCCAGGGCCGGCCTGCCGCTCGATCCGATCCAGATCTACGAGACGGTCGAGTTGCGCAAGATCCACGAGATCAAGGCCGCCGAGCTTGCCTGTTCGCGTGCCACCGAGGAAAATTTCGAGCGGCTGCGCGAAATCCTGAAGGCTTCGGAAGACCGCATTGCGGCGGGCGAGGGTCTCGCCAAGGAAGACCGCGAATTTCACCTTGAAATCGTGCGGGCGACCAAGAACAGCGTTTTTCACAACATATGCAGCGTCTACTACATGATGGGCGAACAACGCCTGCCGATCTATTTCAACGATCCCGAACGCAGCGTGCGCTCGCATGCCGAGCACATCCAGATCTACGAGGCGCTGCTGCGCCGCGACGGCAACCTCGCCCAGGCGCTGATGAGCGCCCATCTGCAAGGTGCGGAAAGCTACTGGAAAGGCCTGATCGAGGGTGGCGGGGCAGAACCTCACAGTCCAGCGCTCGAACAGGTCTGACATGCCTAAAATCTTGACGACACACACGCTTCACCCGCGCGCCTCCGCCATGCTGACTGGGGCCGGTGAACTCGTCGTCGCCTCCGCCCTCGATGCGGACACGCTGGCGACTGAGGCGAGGAATGCCGACATCATCATCGTTCGTGCGCCACTGCCATCGGCGCTTTTCGAACGTGCGACGAAGCTCCGGGCCGCAATCCGCCACGGCGCCGGGCTCGACATGGTTCCCATGGAAGCCGCCACGGCAGCCGGCGTCCTGGTGGCAAACGTGCCGGCGGTCAATGCCCGGTCGGTCGCCGAATACGTGATGTTCGCGGCCCTGGCGCTGCTTCGGCGTTTCCGCGTAGTAGACCGCGACTTGCGGGCGAAGGGCTGGCTGGCCGGTCGCGACCACACCATTCTCGCCAGCGAGCTCGCCGGCAAGACGATCGGCATTATCGGCTTCGGCGCCATCGGACAGGCAGTCGGCCACATTGCGGCGCATGGTTTCGACCTGAACGTGGTGGCGACGACGCGCAGCATGAGGCCTGCGCCGGACAGGGTCGGCTTTCTGTCGATCGACGCACTGGTCGAGCAGAGCGATATCATCGTTCTGTGCTGCCCGCTGACACCGGAGACACGCGGCCTGATCAACCACGAGCGCATCGGTCGAATGAAGCCGCACGTGCTGCTGATCAATATTTCGCGCGGGCCGGTGATCGACGACGACGCGCTGATCGAAGCGCTGCGGAAGGACCGTATCGGCGGTGCCGCGCTCGATGTCTTTGCGACGCAGCCGCTGCCGCCCAATCACGCCTATTTCGGCTTCGACAATGTCATTGTCACGCCGCACATGGCCGGCATCACCGAGCAGTCGATGATGCGCATGGGCGTTGGTTCGGCTGATGAAACCTTGCTGGTGCTGGCCAACAAATTGCCGGTCAATCTGCGCAATCCCGAAGTGGTCGAGCACTACCGGCGACGGTTCCAGGCCGACGTGTAACGCCGTCGCCGTATCGCCCAATTTCTGCACGACGCTGCACCCCATGCTCGTTTTTCGCCGCACGCCGCTGCTTGTTTCGATCTGCGTCCTGCCCTCGGTCGCTGCGACCGAGAGCAGTTATGTCTATTGCGACAACGGCCTGCGGTGCGTGATGGCGCCCTGTCCGTCGAACAGCGCGCTCGATCTTGCGACGGGCAAGATCATCAAGGGCGTGTCGATCGACATCGATGGATTGCCGCAGGAGGACAAGGCGCTCGATCTCTCTGACAAGCTCTACGCCGGCAAGGTCGTCGTTGTCGGCTCCATCGAGACCCGGACCCAGACCCTCGACGGCAAGCGATACACTTTGCCATGGCTGGTCGCGACCGGTATCGAACGCGCGTCCAGGGACAGCGAACGCGGCCACTGTTCGTCGCATTGACGTTCACATCATCCACGGCCAAGCAGTGCCTCGACTTCCGCCGCGATACGCAAGAGACGGTGGTCGTGGCCGTTGCGCGCCACCAGCATCAGCCCGGCAGGGCGCGCCATTCCCGGCATCGGCAGCGAGATCGCACAGAGGTCGAACTGGTTGGCGACCTGCGTGTTGCGCAGCAGAAGGCCTTCCATACGCTCACATAGAACTTCGTCGCTGGTCATCGACACGATTGTCGGTGCGGTGACCGGTGTGGTCGGCAGGGCCAGCACATCGACAGACGCCAGCCGCTCGTCCATGGCCGCGACAAGCGCCGTGCGGCGGCGGATTGCCCTTATATAGGCCGTGGCCGGAACGGCGGCAGCGCGTGACAACGGCTCGCTCACCCGCGGATCCACCGGTGTCGTCGCGCCAGTCGCCAGCCAATCTGCATGGACCTCGGCACCCTCCATTGCCGCGATCGAGGCCCGCCTGGTTACCGCGCGCAAATCGGCAAGGAGGTCATCGATGGACAGATCAGCGAGGCGTGCACCCGCGAGTTCCACCTTGTGAACACATCGGTCGAACGCTACCGCGACCTCTTCTTCCGTATCCTCGAAGAGCACGCCGCGCGGAACACCGATGCGCAGCCCGGCAAGCGAGAGCGGAACAAGTGCCGCGAACTCTTCGCCGGCCATCACCGCGTCGGCTGCGGCACATTCGGCAACGGTGCGCGCGAGCGGGCCAATGGAGTCCAGCGTGGCCGATAGCGGGAAGACGCCATCGCGCGGCACGCGCCGCGCCGTCGGCTTGAAGCCGACGACACCGTTCAGCGATGCCGGAATGCGCACCGAACCGCCGGTGTCGGAACCGATCGAGATCTCGCTCGTGCCTTCGGCAACGGAAACACCGGCGCCGGAGGATGAGCCGCCTGCAATCCGGCTGGCGTCGGTCGCATTGCCGGGCGTGCCGTAATGCGGGTTGACGCCGATCGCGGTGAAGGCGAATTCAGTCATGTTGGTCTTGCCGAAGATGACGGCGCCCGCCTGCCGCAATCGTTGCACGATGACGGCATCCCGCAGCGCCGGCGCCGCGGTGCTGAGCAGCAACGAACCGGCCGTGGTCGGCTCGCCGGCGACATCGAACAGGTCTTTGATCGACAGAATTGTTCCGTCGAGCGGCCCGAGCGTCACGCCGGCTCTGCGCCGACCATCGGCGGCATCGGCTGCTGCCCGTGCGGCCTCCGGATAGAGCTTTACGAATACGCTTTCATTGTCCGCGCGGACGGCGAGACGCGAAAGGACGACTTCGAGGCGGTCGCGGACGGATTGCATTTTCGGTGTCGGACTCCGGACGCCTGCAACGTCTTACAGGCAACGACTGGTGCATGGCCTGCAGAGACATAACCCGGCAAAAGCACATTTGCACCCCTGTCGAACGGAAGGAGGAGACCTGATGCTCTACAAAGGCAGCTGCCACTGCGGCAAGATCGCCTTCGAGGTCGAAGGCGATCTGACCGGAGCCGTGCGGTGCAATTGCTCGATCTGCTCGCGCAAGGGCGCGCTGCTATGGGCGGTGCCGCACGAAGCATTGCAGGTGCTTGCCTGGGGCGACGATCTTGGCAGGTACACTTTCGGCAACCATGTCATCGCCCACCGGTTCTGCCGGACCTGCGGCATTCACCCCTTCGCCGAGGATGTCAGCGAAGGGAGCGAACGAAGCGCCTACGTCAATATCCATTGCATCGACGGATTGGACCTTGCCGCTGTGCCGGTTCTCGACTTCGACGGCCGCGCGGCCTGAAACCGAAACTATTGCCGGCTCCCAGCGTTCGAGCGGTCTAACGGTACCCCGTCACATCGGCTGGTTTGCCGGCGTCCTGAACCTCGGGAACGTAGCGCCACGCGTCGGGCCGCGAGCCGTCGAGATCGGTAAAACCGTAGAGCTGCGCCAGCCCGCCACTCGACAGCGACTGTCCGTTCCAGCGCGAACGATCCGGGTCCGCCGCAAGCGCCGCCACCGCGCGCCCGACAAAGCGCGGCGTCTCCGAGATGACAAAATGCGGCACTTTCGCTGTCGCATCATGCCAGTTGTCCTCCGTAACGCCGAATGCCTCGAGCATCATTTCCGAACGCAACCAGCCGGGTGTCAGCGAAATCGAGGTGGCACCGTGCGGGGCAAGGTCCTGAGCATGGGCCCAGGCCATGCGGGTCACCGACACTTTGGCGAGGTCGTAGAACGGGGAAAGCCGATAGTGGTCTGCATTATACTCGGCTGTGCCGTCGGTGACTTCGACAAGCAGCCCGCCCGGGCGCTCAATCAGAAGCGGCAGCGCGTAATGCGCGGTGATCAGATGCGTGTCGATGCCCAGCCGCAACATGCGCAAACCATTCGTGAGATCATGCTCCCAAACCGGCTTGTTCCATTCAAACAGTTTCTCCCCGCCCCAGATGTCGTTGACCAGCACATCGAGGCGGCCCTGCTCGGTACGTATCCGGTCGACCAGCTTGCGCACGTCTTCCACAACCAGATGATCGACTTGCACAGCGATGCCATGGCCGCCTTGCGCTGAAACAAGCTCCGCCGTTTCCTCGATGGTTTCCGGGCGGGCGTATTCGGACTGATGCATGCGTGTCGTCCGCCCTGTGACATAAACCGTCGCGCCCGCGGCGCCCAGTTCGACCGCAATACCTCTCCCCGCACCGCGCGTTGCACCCGCGACCAAGGCGACTTTTCCCTCAAGCGTCATTGAACTCCCCACGGCTCTGACCAACCAGACTCTGACCAACCAAACGCTGGCTTTCTTCAATGCCATAATATATAAATGATCATTCGGTTATAAATGGATGTCAAGATGCCGCGGCAAAAAACGCAATCCGACGAGCACGTGCTGGAAGCGGCGCACCGGCTGATCCACAAGCATGGCCCGGAGAGCCTCACATTCGAACGGCTGTCCAAGGCTTGCGGACTTTCCGGCTCGACCCTGGTGCAGCGTTTTAAGAACAAGGCCACGCTCAGGCAAAGAACCTTGCTGCAGGCATGGGATAGGCTGGATGAGAATACGATAAAGCTCGCCGATGCGATACAGAGAACCCCTGCTGGCGCGATCGGGTTGTTGGTGGCGCTTTCGCGTGACTATGGCGGCATCGAATCCTATGCCGAGGGCCTGCTCGTCCTGCGTGAAGATCTGCGCGATCCGGTGCTTCGCGCGCGCGGGGCATCGTGGAAGGCATCCCTGTGCAACATCCTCGACTCTTGCTTTGCTTCGGTGGCCAACACGCCGTTGGATATCGGCCTGCTGATGGCATCGCACTGGCAAGGTTCGCTGCTTTGGTGGAGTTTCGACCCGAAAGTCGAAGTTGCATCCTACGTCGAAGACAGTCTGGGCCGTTTCGTCGCGGCAATCGCCACGGCCCGAAAACCATAACCGATTTTCGGGCCATTTCTTGGAGGCAAGAGGCGTCCTACGTTGGGCGCACGTGCGGAATGGCTTAGGTCGCGCTTCTCGGGCCGAGCAAGAACGCCGCCAAGGCCGCCAGCAACGTCGCGATTCCGCAATAGGCGAAAGCACTGGCAACGCCGGCATTGTCGACGAGCAGGCCGCCGAAAACCGCGCCCAGCGCAATGGCCACCTGGAACGTCGCGACCATCAGCCCGCCGGCGCTTTCAGCCTGGTCGGGAGCGGCTCGCACCAGCCAGGTTTGCAGCCCGACGGGCACCGCGCCGAAGGCAAAGCCCCAGGCGGCAACCGCTATCGCCGCAACGACTGGCGAGGCTCCGAGAGTAAGCAGCAACGCGGCTGCCACAGCAATCAGCAGAGGCGCCATGCCAACGGCGGTTTTGAGACTGCGTTCGGCCATGAAGCCACCGGCAAAGTTGCCGAAGAATCCACCGATGCCAAAGGCGAGCAGCACCAGAGAGATCGTCTCGATGTCCAGCGCAGGCACCTTCTCAAGAAACGGGCGGACATAGGTGAAGCCGGCAAAGTGTCCCGAAGCGACCAATAGGACCACCAGAAGCGCAACCCTGATCATCGGGCGCTTCATCACTTCCAGCAAGGTCCGAACACTTGCCACGCCCGCCGGCGGCAGCTTCGGAAGGGTGGCGATCTGCACGAGCAGCGCCAGGGCGCCGACAACCGCCGCGATCATGAAGGCCGTTCGCCATCCCCAGATGTCGCCGACATAGGCGCCGACTGGGGCGGCACAGACCGTCGCCACCGAAACGCCGGTGAGAATGATCGACATGGCGCGCGGCATCAGTCGCATTGGAACAAGCCGCATCGCCATGGCCGCCGACATCGACCAGAAGCCGCCGAGGCTTACTCCGAGCATGATGCGAGCGATCAGAAGAACGGGAAGCGAAGAGGCAAACGCCGCTACCAGGTTCGACAGGATCAGGAGCACTGTCAGTCCCCACATGACCAGCCTGCGGTCCAGCCGTTTAGTGACGATAGCCATGGTCGGAGCGGCTATCGCGCCGACAACGGCCGTCGCTGTCACCGCTTGGCCGGCAGTCCCTTCCGTGACACCGAGGTCCTGCGCCAGCGGCGTCAGCAGACTGGCAGGCAGGAATTCTGCGGTCACCAGCCCAAACACACCGAGCGCAAGGGATACGACCGCCCCCCACGCCGGCTCGGCTCGTTCGTCGGTTTCCGCGGGATCGAGAACGGCGTCCATGACGCCTGTCGCGGGTTCGGTCATGATGGAATCTCCGATCTGGTTGCAGCGCAACATTTGGCTGCAGTGCAACATAGGGAGTGACCGCCTGGAGTTTCCATGCTAGAAACACCATCATGCTTGACTATTCGTCCAAAGTTCCGGTCACCGGTGATCCGCTGACAGACATATTGCGCGGGTTACGGCTCGACGGCGTCGAATACGGCCGCTGTGAAATGCAGGAGCCTTGGGGCCTCCAGTTTCCGGCCCAGACGGCTGCGCGGTTTCATTTCATCGGCCGCAAGGGATGCTGGCTGCTGCAGCCGTCCGGCGAATGGGTGGAGCTCAAGGCGGGCGACGCGGTGCTGCTGCCGCGCGGTGCGGCACACGTCCTGGCGAGCGAGCCCGGCACCGAGGCTTCGCCGATCCAGGGCTATGAGGTCGCCGAGGTCTGCAAGAACGTTTACTGCATGTCCAATGAAGGTTGCCGGCCGGGGACGCTGCTGTTTTTCGGCAGCATGTATTTCAATCTCGACGGCTTGCACCCATTGCTCGGCATGATGCCGGACGTAATGCGCGCGCACGAGTTGGAAGCCTATGAACCCGGCATCCCGCATCTGCTGGAGGCGATGGCGCGCGAAGTGACGATGGAGCGCGTCGGTTCCGGCGGCATCCTGGCCCGGCTCGCCGATGTGCTGGCGGCCACCGTCATCCGCTCGTGGGTCGAGCGCGGCTGCGGCGACTCGTCCGGATGGATCGCGGCGGTGAGAGACCGCGAGATCGGCCGCGTGCTGGCCGCGATCCATCTCGAACCGGACCGCGATTGGACCGTGGAAACGCTCGCCAGGATGATGGGCGCCTCGCGATCGGGTTTCGCCGAGCGCTTCGCGACGGTCGTCGGCGAAACCCCGGCGAGATATGTCACCCAGGTGAGAATGCACCAGGCACGGCAATGGCTGGTCCGCGACCAGCTGAAGATTTCCGTCGTCGCCGCACGCCTGGGCTATGAATCCGACGCGTCCTTCAGCCGGGCGTTCAAGCGCGTCATCGGATCGGCTCCCAGCCATCTCCGCGCCGAGGAACAGGCCGAGGCCCGTCAAGCCGTCTAAACCTGGCCAAAGGCTTCAAGCCGCGAGAGCATTTTGCACCCAAGTGGAATCACTTGGCGTCGCAGAAATGCGGCTAAAACAAATAGATAGAGCGGGATGCCTCGTTCAGTTTGAACGCATCCCGCTCTAGCATCCTTCCCGCCCAGCAGGCGCGCTTAGAGACTGTTTCGAAAGTCGCTCCGGCGAGTCATATGGTGGTGGTTTCGAGAACCGGAGCGGAGCGGACATTTGGGTCCGTGAGCACCGGAAGCACAGAAAACGCCATCAGATGGCCGCCGGAGTAGAGTTTCCAAACAGTCTCTTAGCCTGCGTGACGAAGGCTTATTCCGCTAGCCTTGTCGAACAGCACCACCTTGTCCGGATCCCAGGCAAAGCGCACCGGCTGCTCGATTTCGACATCGGTTCTGGCCGGCACCGTGGCCCGCAGCATGGCGTCGCCGACCCGCAGGGTAAGGATCTTCTCGACGCCATGGTTCTCGACATCGTGGACGCGCGCTTCCACCGGCGCCCCGCCCTCGAGATAGACATCCTCGGGACGAATACCGAAGACGAGCGGGCGACCGTCGGTCGCACCGCTCGTCTTGGCACCCCCCGTAAAAGGCAGCTCGAAATTCAGCGGTGCCATCACCGCGCGGCCGTCGACGAGCTTGCCGTCGATGAGGTTCATCGGCGGCGAGCCGACGAAGCTCGCCACATAGGTGTCGCGCGGATTGTTATAGATCTCATACGGTGTGCCGGTCTGGACGATGCGGCCATGGTTGAGCACGCCAACCTTGTCGCCCATCGACATCGCCTCGATCTGGTCGTGCGTGACGAACAGGAAGGTCTGACCAAGGTTCATTTGGATGTTCTTCAGCTCGGTACGCAGCGCCTCCCGCAGCTTGGCATCGAGCGCCGAAAGGGGCTCATCCATCAGGAATACGCGGGGCTTCCTGACGATGGCGCGACCAATCGAAACGCGCTGCATCTCGCCGCCAGAGAGGCGATCCGTCTTGCGGTCGAGCAGATGCTCGATACGCAAGGTCCTGGCAACGCGGTCGACGCGCGTCTTGATCTCGTCGGGCTCGATGCGGCGGATTTTTGGCTTCAGCGGGAATTCGAGGTTTTCGCGCACCGTGTAGCGCGGATAAAGCGAGTATTGCTGCAGAACCAGTGCCACGTCGCGCTCGGCCGCACCCCAGTCGGCGACATCAGCGCCGTCGATGAATATCTGACCCTCGTCCGGCTTTTCCAGGCCGGCGATCATGCGCAGCGTCGTCGTCTTGCCGGCGCCGGTCTCGCCGAGCAGCACGAAGAACTCGCCGTCGGCAATGTCGAGATTGAGCCCGGTCAATGCGGTGTGATTGCCGAATGTCTTCGAGATGTTCTTGAGCTGGATATGGGCCATCAGAGTCTCACCCCCAGCGAATTGCCGCTTGTCGTGTCGAAGAAGTGCGCCTGCGCCGGGTCGAGCTTGGCGAAGACCTGGACCCCCGGCTTGCCGACGAAACCGGAACGGGTGCGGGCGCGCAACATCTGTGCCCCGACCTTGAGGTCGACGATATCGTAGGAGCCAAGCGGTTCGATGATGTGCGCCTCGACCGGCAGGTAACCGTCCGCCGGCTCGCGCGAGACCATCACGCCTTCGGGGCGGATGCCGAGTGCAAGGCGGTCCTGCCCGACGTTCGCGACGTCGAGTTGGCCGCCCAGTTCGGCCGGGAAAAGGAACCCTTCCGCGGCCCCGTCGAGGGTGACCCTGGCGCCGGAGCCGTTCATCGTCACCGCCGCGTTGGCGACGTTCATCACTGGCGAGCCAACGAATTGCGCGACGAACAAATTGGCCGGGTGCGTATACACTTCCGATGGGCTGCCTACCTGCTGCAGAACGCCCTCATGCATGATGACGATGCGGTCGGCAAGGCTCATCGCCTCGATCTGATCGTGGGTGACGTAGATGGTGGTCGAGCCCTGCTTGATGTGCAGCCGCTTGATCTCCGCGCGCATCTCCTCGCGCAGCTTGGCGTCGAGTGCGCCAATCGGCTCGTCCATCAGCATCGCCTTCGGCCGCCGCACTAGCGCCCGGCCGATCGCCACGCGCTGCATGTCGCCGCCCGACAGCGCCGACGGCTTCTTGCCGAGCAGGTCGGTGATCTGCAGCACTTTGGCGACCGAGCGAACCTCGCCGTCGATCTCCGCCTTGCTCTTGCGCATGGCGCGCAACGGAAAAGCGATGTTCTCGTAGACGCTCATATGCGGATAGAGCGAGAACGATTGGAAGACCATGGCGATGTCGCGGTCGGCAGCCTTGAGATGCTGGACCGGCTTGCCGTCGATGAGGACATCGCCGCCGTCGATCGTCTCCAGCCCGGCGATGGCGCGAAGCGTCGTCGTCTTGCCGCAGCCCGACTGGCCGAGCAGCACGATGAACTCGTTGTCGTCGATCTTGAGATTGAGGTCCTTGATGACCTGAACGGCGCCAAAGAATTTCTGGACGCCACGAAGCTCGATCTGGGTCATGCGTGACCTTCTTTTTCCGGCGCGCCGGTCGCCTGCGGCTTCTGCCTTGGACCGACCCAGCCGGTGATCATGAACGTCAGCAGCCCGACGATGATGATCGTCAGCCCGTAGCGGTGCAGGAAGAAATTCCACGGCTGGCAGAGCGCGATGATGCCGAGCACCATCACGATCTCGGCCGTGCGCTGGATTGTACCATGGCGGATCATTTGCGGATCGCTCCGAAGGACATGCCGCGCAGGAGGTGGTTGCGCAACAGGAAGGTGAAGATGGCGACCGGCAGCAGGAACAGGAAGGTGCCGGCCGCGATGACCGTCCAGTCGGGCAGGCCGGAACCGACCTGGCTCGGAATGAACGGCGGCGCGGTCTGGGCCCGCCGGTTGGTCATGATCAGCGCGAAGGCATATTCGTTCCACGCCGTGATGAAGCAGAACACGGCGGTGGCGGCGATGCCGGTAGCCGCCTCCGGCAGCACGATCTTGAAGAATGCCTCCATGCGCGTATAGCCGTCGACGAGGGCCGCCTCCTCGTACTCCTTCGGAATTTCGTCCATGAACCCCTTCATCAGCCAGACAGAGAAGCTGAGGTTGAAGGCGGTGTAGAGGATGATCAGGCCCCAATGCGTGTCGTTGAGGCCAACCGCCCGGTACATCAGGAACATCGGGATCGCCACCACCACCGGCGGCAGCATGCGCGTCGACAGGATGAAGAAGAGCAGGTCCTGCTCCCCCTTTATCTTGAAGCGCGAGAACCCGTAAGCCGTGAAGGTGCCCATGCCGACGGCGAGGATCGTTGAGGTGATGGCCACGATCAGCGAATTCATGAAGCGGCTCGGATAACCGGACCACTGCACCTCGCCCCTGCCCGAGCGCACCACCTTCTCGCCGCCGTCAAACACCAGCCGCTCCCACCACGGGGCGGCGGCGTATTGTTCCGGCGTCGGCGCTGTGCGCAGTTGCGAGCGCTTGGTGAACAGCTTGACGAAGGGCGAAATCTCCGGCTGGAAGACCACCGTCGGCGGGATGGTGGTGGCGAGGTTGCGCGGCTTGAACGCCGTCGAGGCTATCCAGTAGATCGGCGCCAGGAAGATAATCGTGACGATCAGCACGCCGACGATGGCGAGCTTGTTGAGCGAACGCTCGGTAGAGGTGGTGACGGCGGCCATGCTAGCGCTCCTTCACCTTGTTCAGGTATTTGACGTAAATATTGGTGATCGCCAAGACCATGATCAGCACGATGTAGGCGAGCGCGCAGGAGCGCCCGGTCTGCCATTCCTGGAACGCCATCTTGTAGAGCCGGATCGAGATCACCTCGGTGGTCGGCTGCGTCGACAGTACATAGGCAAGATCAAAGGTTTTGAACGCCTCCATGGTGCGAAAGATGATCGCGATCATCAGGATGGGGGCGACCAGTGGCAGCGTAATGCGGAAGAACGTATAGAACGAGCCGGCGCGGTCGATCGCGGCTGCCTCGTAAAGATGCTTCGGCACCGCCGACAGGCCGGCGAGCGACAGCAGCATGACGAAGGGCGCCCACATCCAAATGTCGGTGATGGCGATCGCGTAGAGAGCCATGTCGGCATTTCCGACCCATTCGAATTTTCCAAGGCCCAGCGCGTAATTGATGATGCCGAAGGACGGGTCGTAGAGCAGTTTCCAGAACAGACCGACGACGGCCATAGACAGCATCATCGGCAAAAGCAGCAGCGTCGTGATCAGCCCCTTGAAGGGAATGTCGCGATTGAGGAGCATCGCCGTGCCGAAGCCGACCACGACCTGCCCGACGACCGAGACGATCACGTATTTTGCCGTGACCGCGAAATTGTTCCAGATGTAGGGATCGTTGAGCAGCTCGCGATAATTCTGCAGTCCGACGAAATTCGCAGCCGCGCTGGTCGATGCACGAAAATCGGTGAAGGAGTAACCGAGCGAATAGATCAACGGAAAAATGTTGAAGATGATCAGGAATAGGATCGTCGGTATGATGAAGAGGTTACGGATCGTGATGTCGCTCATGCCATGGGAGGCGGCGCGCGATTTTGGATCCAACGTCGTTATGACTGTGGTGGCCATGGACCCGTTCTTTCCCAGTCTTCTTCTTGAATTTCGGTTCTTGAAACGGAAACGGAGGGGGCGGGCGGCCGCCCCCTCCGAGATCAAGCCGCGCTTTACTGCACGCGGTCGTACTTCTTGAACGTCGCGTTCCAGTCGGCTGCAAGTGCGTCAAGCGTCTCCTTTGCAGTGCCCTGACCGTTCACGACGTACGGATAGACGCGCTGGTTGAGCTGCTGCAACAGCTCGGCGTATTCCGGCACCGCCCAGAAATCCTTCACCTTGAACATGGTCTCGTAGAAAGCCTTGTTGTAAGGCGTCGCGTTCTGGAACTCGGCGCTCTCCAACACCGCCTTATTGCAAGTGTAGCCGCCGAGCTCGGCCCATTTCTTCTGGGTCTCGTCCTTGATGAACCATTCGAGGAACTTCATCGCCTCTTCCTTATTCTCGGAATAGGAGACTATTGAGATGCCCTGACCGCCGAGCGCGGCGAACTGGTCACCCCCGGGGCCAGCCGGGTTGGCGAAGAAGCCAGTGCCCTTGGCATTCGGGTTCGACGCCTCGTTCACCAAGGCCGGGAAGAAGGCAAAATAATTCATGCTCATCGCCGCCAGGTTCTCGGTGATCGCCTGGTTGTCCTCGGTGAAGAAGGCGTTGGTCCATCCGGGCGGCGTGAAGCCGAAGAGCTTGCGGTAATTCTCAAGCGCCGCGACGTTCTTGTCCGAGTTGATGACCCCGTCCACCTTATAGGTCGCATAATCGCCAAGTTCGCCGCCGTAGGAAAAGATCGCATTCTCGACGCCCATGGCGAGACCGTCATATTGGTTCTGGGTGTAGATTGCGATGCCGTAGCGGTTCTGATCGGGTCGGTTGAAGAACTCCGCGATGTCGGTCATTTCTTTCCAAGTCTTCGGCACGGCAAGGTCATAGCCGTACTTGGCTTTGAACGCCTCCATTTCCTTCGGGTCTTCGAACCAGTCCTTTCGATAGGACCAGCCGACGGCGTCGCCCTCAGTCGGGATCGACCAGTATTTGCCGCTGTTGCCCGGGTATTCGGAATAGAATTTGACGGTCGCCGGGGCCATCGTCTCCAGCACTTTGTTGTTCTTCACGAAGTCCGTCAGATCGACGTAGTGGCCGCCCTCGGAAGCTGCCCCTAACCACTGCGAGTCGCCGACGACCATGTCATAGGCGCTTCCCTTGGCATTGAACTCGGTGAACGCCTTGGTCTGGAAATCTGGCCACGGCGTCGTCTCGACCGTGACCTTCACGCCGCTTTCGGCCTCGTAAAGGTTGACGAGTTCCTGCAAATAGTTCGCCGGATCCCATTCAGCCCAGAATATGGTGAGTTCCTTATCCTGCGCGTAGACGGACGTTCCGCAGGCGAGCACTAAGCCGATACCAGCAAGCATACTGGTCATTGTCTTGCGCATGATGATTTCCTCCCTTGTGCGCATTCTACCGTATCATGCGAGCCGGCGGTGAGGCCGACCCTGGTAGTTCCTCCCGTGATGGCAACATTCCGGTTTTTGAGCCTCCTCGCCCAGCCGGAAAATGGATCGCAGCCCTCACTTTTAATCCGCTATATTGTCCTGATCTGGTATTACCAATTTCGGACGCACGTCAAGCTCTTTCTTGGACGATGCCAGCGCCTCGGACAAGCGGATTCCAGCAACATCTGTCTGTTTTTCTTAAATTTTCCTACTCGTTGATACACAAGGCTCTTGTTCGCGCTACGGCATATCGGCTATTGTCGGTAGTGGGCATCCCCATCTGGTCGAACCAGATCGATGCTATTCCGTAGCTGTCGCCGGCGCGCTTCTATCTCCTCCGGTCATCGATTCCATCACTGCAGCCCGTACCAGGGCGCCGGCTGCCCATTGCGCTACCGACATCATCTTGCGGCTGTCCAGCCCCCATATATCCTTCAGTATGATGAGCACTTCGACGCCGAAGATCAACGACAGGGCCTGTGCCAGGCGCTTGAATTCGCGTGGCGGCAGCCGGTTCTTGAGCGGTGCGATCGCGTCCTTGAGCAGATCCACACGATGGCCGCGCGTGAAGGTCGGCTCGCTGCCCAACGTGCCTGCCTGCCGCCGCGCCCACTGGTCGAGCGACAGCTTCAGCGCCGCCTTGAAGGTCGCCTCGAAGGCCTCGATGCGCGGCATGGCGGTATCGAACAGTTCGGCGACGCGGCGCTCGGGATCGGTCGAGGCCGATTTCCAGGTGAGGATCGGCCCGAGTCCTTCGTCGACCACCGCCTGGACCAGCGCCGTCTGGCTTGGAAAATACCGATAGGCGGTGGCGCGGGAGACTTCCGCCGCTTCGGCGACCTCGCTGACTGAAGGCGTGGCGCCCGCCTGCATCAGCCTTGTCGCCGTCTCCAGCATCAACCGTCTTGTGCGGGCGCGCGGTCCACGTGCGGCCCCAGAACCGGCATCGTCGGAAACCGCCGCTTGTTGACGTGAGACATTCATGTCAATACGATACGCGCGTCTCAAAAAATTGCAATGGCCTTCGCGATGCTGAACGGCCGGGCAAAGAGCGGCAGGCGGCAACACCGAGCGCGCCTAGAACCGGGGAAACGCAATGAAGCGCGTCTATGTGGTGGGCACCGCCGACACCAAGGGTGAGGAACTCGCCTTTCTGGCCGATGCGGTCGCAGCCACCGGTGCTGCTGTCGCCCGCGTCGACGTCGGAACGCGCAATGCGACCGTGCCGGTCGATGTCTCGGCCGAAGAGGTCGCCGGCCATCATCCCGATGGCAGCGGTGCCGTGCTGGGCAGCGACGATCGCGGAACCGCGGTGGCGG
Source organism: Mesorhizobium sp. WSM4849 (assembly GCF_055811385.1). Taxonomy (NCBI): domain Bacteria; kingdom Pseudomonadati; phylum Pseudomonadota; class Alphaproteobacteria; order Hyphomicrobiales; family Phyllobacteriaceae; genus Mesorhizobium; species Mesorhizobium sp. WSM4849. Next base: position 24,903 of record NZ_JBVVPW010000045.1, on the reverse strand, counting down.
CAATGGCCATCGCCTTCACCCGGTTTGTCCAATCGCGCACCGATATATCAGGTGTGATCGGCATCGGCGGTGGTGGCGGCACTTCGATCATCACATCAGGCATGCGCGCGCTGCCGCTCGGCCTGCCCAAGATCATGGTCTCGACGCTCGCCTCGGGCGACACTGCACCTTACGTCGATGTCTCCGACATCGTCATGATGCCGTCGGTGACCGATATGGCCGGCCTGAACCGGCTGTCTCGTGTCGTGCTGCACAATGCCGCGCAGGCGATAGCAGGCATGGCTGCAAAACCGCCGCCGCCACCCGACGGCAGACCGTCGATTGGCCTCACCATGTTCGGCGTCACAACGCCATGCGTGACTTCCATCGCCGAGAAGCTTCGTTCGACCTATGACTGCATGGTCTTCCACGCCACCGGGACAGGCGGCCGCAGCATGGAGAAGCTGGCCGACAGCGGCTTGCTGTCCGGCGTCATCGACATCACGACGACAGAAGTCTGCGACCTCCTGTTTGGCGGCGTTCTGCCGGCGACCGAAGACCGCTTCGGAGCGATCACCCGCACGAAACTGCCCTATGTCGGCTCGGTCGGCGCGCTCGATATGGTGAATTTCTGGGCGCCACCGACCGTTCCACAACGCTATAGCGGGCGGCTGTTTTACGAGCACAATCCGAATGTGACGCTGATGCGCACGACCCCCGACGAAAGCCGCAAGATCGGCGAATGGATCGGTGCAAGACTGAGCCTTTGCGAGGGACCGGTCCGGTTCCTCATTCCCGAAAAGGGCGTCTCGGCGCTTGACATCGAAGGCGGCGCCTTCTTCGACCCTGAAGCCGATGCAGCACTCTTCGAGGCTATCGAACGTACGATCATGCCGGATAACACGCGCCGAGTGACGCGCCTGCCGCTGCACATCAACGACCCCGAATTCGCCAAGGCTGCGGTTGCGGCTTTCCTCGACATCGCCAGACAGTGAGAGCCGAAGCCATGGCCGCGATACCACGCAAGAAGATTCTGGAAAAGTTCCGCAAGATGATTGCCGGCGGCGTACCGATCGTTGGCGGCGGCGCCGGCACCGGCCTTTCGGCCAAGGCCGAGGAGGCCGGCGGGATCGACCTGATCATCATCTACAATTCCGGCCGCTACCGCATGGCCGGGCGCGGCTCGGCCGCCGGCCTGCTCGCCTATGGTAACGCCAACGAGATCGTCAAGGAAATGGCCTATGAGGTGCTGCCGGTGGTGAAGAAGACGCCGGTGCTGGCCGGCGTCAACGGCACCGATCCCTTCGTCATCATGCCGCTGCTGCTAGCCGAGCTGAAGACGATGGGTTTTTCCGGCGTGCAGAACTTTCCGACCATCGGCCTGTTCGACGGCCAGATGCGGCAAAGTTTCGAGGAAACCGGCATGGGCTTTGGGTTCGAGGTCGACATGATCGCCGCAGCACACGAACTCGATCTCCTGACCACGCCCTATGTGTTCAACCCCGATGAAGCGCGCGCCATGACCAAGGCCGGCGCCGACATCGTCGTCGCCCATATGGGGGTGACCACCGGCGGTTCGATTGGCGCGACGTCGGCCAAATCGCTCGACGACTGCGTGACGGAGATCGACGCGATCGCTGAAGCGGCGCGTGTCGTGCGCAAGGATGTCATCCTGCTTTGCCATGGCGGGCCGATCTCGATGCCGGACGATGCCCGCTACATCCTCGAACGCTGCAAGGGCCTGCACGGTTTCTACGGCGCCAGTTCGATGGAGCGGCTGCCGGCAGAAACGGCGATCGCCAGGCAGACTGCGGATTTCAAGGCCGTCATGCTGGAGCATCGGACCCAAAAGTGGGAACCGGCTTTGGGAAAATCCGACGCTAAAACAAAAAGACAAAGCGGCACAAAAACTGTCGCCAAGAAAAGGAAGGGATGAGACGATGACCGACCAGAGCAAGGTATTCGTGTATCCGAAGGATGTCAGCGCCTTCGGCTTCAACTGGGGCAGACTGTCGCTGACGGTGGCTCCCGAAGTGAACGGCGCGACGCGTTTTTCCGGCGGCGTCGTCGACCTGCCGTCCGGCAAGGGCCACACGCGCCACAATCATCCAGGTGCTGAAGAGATCATCTTTGTCATATCAGGCAATGGCGAGCAGATGGTCGAAGACGAGAACGGCAATCCGGTCGTTGAGAAGGTCGGCCCGGGTTGCACCATTTATGTGCCGGAAAGCCGCTTCCATTCGACGCTGAACACCGGCGATGCGCCCATGCAGCTGTTCGTCGTCTATTCGCCGGCCGGGCCGGAACTGGCGCTGCGCGACTTGCCGGATTTCACGCTGCTGCCGCCGGGTGGGAAGTGATCTCTACACTAATCGCATTTGGAGTTGCCCCCTCATCCGGCCGCTTCGCGGCCACCTTCTCCCCGAGGGGAGAAGAGGTAGGCGCCGTCGCTGGCGATCTCCTCTCCCTTCGGGGAGAGGTCGGATTGTCCCGAATTGCCCTTGCAATTCGGTTGGCAATCCGGGTGAGGGGGCAGCGCCTTCATTGCAGGGCTGTCAAACTCCACCCCGGTTCCAGCCCCTGCCCCGGTCGCCGAACATGACGTAGCCAGCGTCGGTGACCGCCACCGTGTCCTCCAGCTTGATGAAGCCGCGCGTCGGGTGAAGCATCGTCGTCTCGACCGAGAGCACCATGTTTTTCTCCAGCGGCTTTTCGGCATAGGTGCCTTCATAGGTCACCGGATGGTTGGTCATCAGGAACGGCGCTTCATGCGTGATCAGCCCCATGCCGTGCGCAAAGAAATCGGTATAGGGCGCGACCTTGGATTTCTTCAGCACGCCTTGCGCGTAGGAAATCATGTCACCACCCAGCGTGCCGGCGCGTACCTTGGAAAAGGCCGCCTTCTGCACCGCCTCGACTTCGGCCAACAGATCCTCGAGTTCGGCATCCGGCTCGCCCAGAATGCCCATGCGACAGAGGTCGCCGATATAGCCGTGATAATTGCCGCCGGAATCGATCGACATCACCTCGCCCTTCTTCCATACCTGCGGCGAGGCGGCGCGGTTGTGACTGGCGCCGAGCGTCAGCAGGCAATATTCGAAATGCGCGCCGCGATTGGTCTCCTCGCGCCGTAACTGCTCGATGATCTCGGTCTTGGTCGTGCCTTCGCGTGCCCAGGCAATGGTTGCCAGCATGGAATCGGTGATCAGTTCAGAGGCGGTGCGCAGCTTCTCCAGCTCAGCTTCCGTCTTGATCGCCCGCATCCGCTCCAGCATATCAGTCGCGTCGATCAGCTTGGCGTCCGGCAACGCCTTGCGGATCAGCGTGTAGGCATCCGACGGCAGGAAAGCCGGCTCGATGCCGATGCGGGCGTTGCCCTTGCCGATTTTCGTCAGGTGCTCAACCGCGAGATTGGCGGCGTCGAGCGTGCCCCAGCAGGAGGCGTGCAAGGTCGGCGTCCAGAATGGGTTGTTCTGGTGCTCGGCGCCCTCCATGCGGTTGCCGATATAGGCGGCGTGGTCCGGCCCACCCTTCTCGTAGACCACGATAGGCAGATAGCGGCTGTGGCCGATCGCATCCATGGCGGCGAAGAAGATGAACTTGTAGCCGCCAAGCAGATATTGCGTGTTGTGCTTGGAGGTGGCGAGCAGAACATCGATACCGGCCTCCTCCATCAGCCGATCGACCCTGGCCTGGTCGAACGGGATGGTGCTGACGGCATTCTTACCCGGAGCGACGTTCATCTTTCTCTCCCTGAATTCCCTGGCCGGCCGCTCGGATCGCCGGCGGTGCCCAGTCTGGTTCTACTAGATAAGTCTGGTCCTACCAGATAAGGTCGGATTGAACCGCTTCCCTGTAACTGGTCCAGCGGACGAAATTTTCAAAGCCACATGAGGATGCGCCAAATCCGTCTCTGGCGAAACCCTCGGCAAGGCTCATAATCATCCTTGCAAGGATGCCGTCCGGCGTCCGAGGGTACTGGGCCACCCGGCCGGGTGGCTGAGAGGGACGGAGTTCGATCATGTCAGATGTCACGATTTCCAGGCGCACCATGCTTGCCGGTTCGGCATTCCTGCTGGCCTCGACGGCGCTGCCGACCATCGGTCTGGCACAGACGCCGAAGAAAGGCGGGCGGCTGGTTGTCGCCGCCGATTCCGAGCCGCGTAACCTCAACCCGGCGATCGTCGCTTCCAACGGTGTGTTCTTTATCTCGAGCAAAATCGTGGAAACGCTGGCCGAGGCGTCCTTCGACGGGAAGGACGGGCTCGACCCGCGCCTGGCGATAGGCTGGGAGGGCGCCGCCGATGGCCTGTCGGTGACGTTCAAATTGCGCGAGGGCGTCAAATGGCACGACGGCAAACCCTTCACCTCCGCCGACGTCGCGTTCTCGGCGCTGCAAATCTGGAAGCCGCTGCAGAATCTCGGCCGCATTGTGTTCAAGGATCTGGAGGCGGTCGACACGCCGGACGAACTGACGGCGGTTTTCAAATTCGCCAAACCGACACCGTTCCAGCTGATCCGCAACGCCTTGCCGGCGCTGAGCAGCGTGGTGCCGAAGCACATCTACGAGACCGGAAAGATCGAAGAGAACCCGGCCAACAACGCACCGATCGGCACTGGCCCGTTCAAATTCGTCGAACACAAGCCAGGCGAATATTACCGGCTGGAGAAGAATGCCGACTATTGGGGCAAGGACAAGCCCTATCTCGATGAAATCATCTACCAGGTGCTGCCCGACCGCACTTCGGCGGCAAGCGCGCTTGAGGCCGAAGAAATCCAGCTCGCCGCCTTTTCCGCCGTGCCGCTGGCCGATCTCGACCGCATATCCAAAGTACCTGGCCTCAAGGTGATCACCAAGGGTTATGAGGGGCTGACCTATCAGCTCGTCGTCGAGATCAACCATCGCCGCAAGGAGCTTGCCGACCTGAAGGTGCGCCAGGCGATCGCCCACGCCATCGACAAGGATTTCGTCGTCAAGACGGTGTTCCTCGGCTACGCCGCGACAGCCACCGGCCCGGTGCCGAAGAACGATCCGCAATTCTATACGGCCGATGTGCCGACCTACGCCTTCGACGTGGCCAAGGCCAACGCCTTGCTCGACGAAGCCGGCTACAGCAAGCGAGACGACGGCAAGCGCTTTTCGCTGAAGCTGCTGCCGGCGCCCTATTTCAACGAAACCAAGCAGTTCGGCGACTATCTGCGCCAGGCGCTGGCCGCCATCGGTATCGACGCCCAGCTGGTCAACAACGACTCGGCCGCGCATATCAAGGCGGTCTACACCGACCACGCCTTCGACCTTGCGGTCGGGCCGCCGGTGTTCCGCGGCGATCCGGCGATCTCGACTACCATCCTGGTGCAGAGCGGCATTCCGGACGGCGTGCCTTTCTCCAACCAGGGCGGCTACAAGAACGACGAACTCGACGCCCTCATCGCCAAGGCGTCCGAGACGCTCGACCCCACCGTGCGGACGGAACTTTACAAGGAGTTTCAAAAAAAGGTCGCAGCCGACCTGCCGCTGATCAATGTCGCCGAATGGAGCTTCATCAGCGTTGTCAGAGACACGGTGGGGAATGTCGCCAACAACCCGCGCTGGGCGGTGTCGAACTGGGCGGACACTTATTTGGAATCGTGACACTATCGCGCGGATGAAAATTCGCAGCGAAATCTGTGTGGGGCGCAGCGCATCTCACGATCGGCACACCGCCAAGCAGCCGGCGCCACCATGACCCGCGCGGTTCTCCTCCTTCGCCGTCGCCTCGTCGGCAGCGTCTTCGTGCTGCTGATTGTCGTGATCGGCACTTTCCTTTTGCTGGAAGCCGCCCCCGGCGACGCGGTCGACGCCTATATCGTCTCGACCGGCGGTGACGCCGGCATGATCGAATTGCTGCGCCATCGTTGGGGCCTCGACCAGTCGGCGTTGACGCGGCTGGCGAACTACCTCTGGGCGCTGCTGCATCTCGACCTCGGCCAGTCGGTCACCTTCTCGCGGCCGATCCGCGACGTCATCCTCGAACGCCTGCCCAATACGTTGCTGTTGATGGGCAGCGCCACCGCGCTCTCCTTCGGGCTCGGCTCGGCACTCGGCATCTATGCCGGCGCCAGGCCCGGCAGTTTTCGCGACCGTTTCCTGTCGATCGGTTCGCTGGCGCTCTATGCGGTACCGGGCTTCTGGCTCGGGTTGGTGCTGATCATCATCTTTGCCGTCGACCTGCGCTGGTTTCCGATCGGCGGCATCGAGAGCATCGCGTCGGGCAAGACCGGCCTCGACCGCGCGGCCGATATCGCCCGCCATCTCATCCTGCCGGTGTCCGCACTCGGCTTCATCTATCTGGCACTCTATCTGCGCATGATGCGCGCCGGCGTGGCCGAAGTCTGGCGGCAGGATTTTGTGCTCGCCGCTCGCGCCAAGGGGCTTTCCCGCCGCCGCATCGTGCTCGCTCACGTCGCCCGCAACGCGCTGTTGCCGTTGGTCACCATGCTCGGCCTGCAATCGGCGCAGATGCTCGGCGGCAGCGTCGTCATCGAAAGCGTCTTTTCGGTGCCCGGCCTTGGCCGGCTGGCGCAGGAGGCGGTGGCGGCGCGCGACACGCCGCTGCTGCTCGGCATCATTCTCGTCAGCGCCGTTCTCGTTATCATCATCAACCTTCTCGTCGATATCGCCTACGCTTTCCTCGATCCGCGCGTCGGCGCCAGCGAGACCAGCGCGTGAGCCCGTTTCGCCGCTTTCTTCGCACGCCGGAAGCGATCGCCGGCGCGATCATTCTGGTAGCGCTGTTCGCCATGGCGCTATCGGCGTCGCTATTCTTTCCCGGCGATCCGCAGGCTATTGCCGGGCCGGCGCTGCTGCCGCCCTTTCAGGACTGGTCGCTGCCGCTCGGCACCGACCGGCTCGGCCGTGATGTGCTGGCCGAGCTTCTCCACGGCGCCCGTACCTCCTTGGCGGTCGGGCTGGCGGCGGCAGCCGCAGCCCTTGCCGTCGGCGCAATAGTGGGCACGCTGGCGGGCTTTGCCGGCGGCCTCGTCGACGAGGTGCTGATGCGCATCACCGACGCCTTCCAGACCGTGCCGAGCTTCCTGCTGGCGCTGGCTTTCGTCAGTGTCGTCGGGCCGTCGCTCGGCGTCGTTGTCGCAGCGATCGCGCTTGGCGCCTGGACGGGGCCGGCGCGTGTTGCCCGCGCCGAAGTGCTGTCGATCCGCGAGCGCGATTTTGTCGCCGGCGCCCGTGTCATCGGCATGCATCCGCTGGAGATCGCCTTTCGCGAAGTGCTGCCCAACGCATTGCCGCTGGTGCTGGCGCTGTCGTCGGTGATCGTCGCCGCCGCGATCCTCACCGAAGCGGCCCTCTCGTTTCTCGGCCTCGGCGACCCCAACCGCGTGACCTGGGGCGGCATGATCGCCGAAGGTCGCGCCGTGCTGCGCACCGCGCCTTTCCTGTCGATCATTCCGGGCGTAGCGCTCGTGCTGACCGTGCTCGGCGTCTATCTCGCCGGTGAAGGCTTCGTCGAGACGGCGGCGGTGAGAAGGAGCCTGTCGTGACGGCGCTGCTTTCGATCCGCGATCTGACGGTGATCTATCGCCGTGACGGCAGCGAGGTGGCGGCGCTGAAACATGTCGGCTTCGATGTCGCCGCCGGCGAACGCTTCGCCATCATCGGCGAGAGCGGTTCGGGCAAGAGCACGCTGGCGCTGGCCATTGCCGGGCTGCTGCCGCAATCCATCAGGATTGAAGGCCGTATCGACTGGTTTTTGCAGTCGCCGCCATCCGAATTCATTACCCGGTCCACCCACACCCCACTCGGTGGCCGCGATATCGGCTTCGTCTTTCAGGACCCGTCGGCCAGCCTCGATCCGGTGATGGCGGTCGGCGAGCAGGTCGCGGAAGTCGCGAATACGCATCTCGGCCTTACTTGGTCGCAATCCTATGCCAAGGCAAAAACCCTGCTTGGACGCGTCCGCCTGCCCGACCCGGAGGCCGCTCTGCGCGCCTATCCCCACCAGCTTTCCGGCGGCCAGAAGCAGCGCGTGGCGATCGCCGCAGCGATCGCGGCCGGTCCGAAACTGCTGATCGCCGACGAGGCGACCAGCGCGCTCGATACAATCGTGCAGGCCGAGATCGTCGCGCTGATCCGGCAATTGGTGGCCGAGGACGGCATGACGCTGCTGTTCGTCAGCCATGACATCGCGCTGGCCGCCGAGCTGGCCGAGCGCATCGCCGTGTTCCGGCACGGCGAGCTGGTCGAGCTCGGTGCGACGGCGCAGATCATCGCTAGCCCGCGCCACGCCTACACAAGAGCGCTGCTCGACGCCCATCTCGGCCTCGATGCCGAACCGCTGCTGCGGCAGGCAGGAGCGACGAGGTGAGCAGTCCATTGCTGGCCGTTTCCGGCCTGACCAAACGATATCGTCGTGGCGACAAGACGATCGCCGCCGTCGATGACATTTCCTTCCACATCGAGCCCGGCGAGACGCTGGCGCTGGCCGGGCCGTCCGGCAGCGGCAAGTCGACGATCGCCAGGCTGGTGCTGCGGCTGATCGAACCGGACGCCGGCCATATCGAGTTCGAGGGCGGCGATTTCCTGTCCCTGAACGGCGCTGCCTTGCGCGCACGGCGCGCGCGTTTGCAAATGGTGTTCCAGGACCCGCTCGCCGCCTTCAACCCGCGCGCCATGGTAGCGCGCGTGCTTGACGATCCTTTGCGCATCCATGGCGTCGCCTCTCGACCGGAGCGCCCGCACCGCATCGCTGCTCTGCTCGAGCGTGTCGGCTTGAGCGCTGATCTCGCCGGCCGCGCCATCCACGAGATCTCGGGCGGCCAGCGCCAGCGCATAGCGATTGCTCGCGCCATCGCCACAATGCCGTCGCTGATCGTGCTCGACGAAGCGGTGTCTGCGCTCGACGTATCGGTGCGCCGACAGATCCTGCAATTGCTGCTCGATCTGCAACGCGAGCAACGGATCGCCTATCTGTTCATTTCGCATGATCTTGGCGTTATTAGCGCCATCGCTCATCGTGTCGTCATTCTCGATGGCGGCCGCGTCGCCGAGAGCGGCAATGCCCGTGCGGTCATCGGTGCCCCGCAGTCGGCGATCGGCAAGGCGCTGGTGGCGGCAGCGCCAAAGCTGAACAGGACCAGCACGCAGGACGCGGCCGATCGTCAGTAACCCAGCGCGCAACCGTCCTTGCGTGGATCGGAGGCGCCGGTAAGCGTACCCTTGTCCCAGTCGATCAGCACCAGCTGGCCGCCGCCATGCGGCTCGGTCGCGATGGACACTTGGTGGCCTCGCTCGCGCAGGCCGGCGATTGCATCGGCCGGAACGCCACGCTCCGCCTCCACCGTATCCTGTCTGTAGAACACGCGTGGCGCATCCAGCGCCTCCTGCGGGTCCATGCCGAAATCGATCATGTTGGTGAGCAGGTGGACATGGCCGAACGGCTGGTAGCCGCCGCCCATCACGCCGAACGGCATGATCGCCCGGCCCTTGGCTGTCACCATGCCTGGCATGATGGTGTGCATCGGGCGTTTTCCCGGGGCGATTCGGTTTGGGTGGTCCGCCGCCAGGCGGAAGCTGCTGCCGCGATTCTGCAGGACGACCCCGCTCTTGGGGCCGACCACCCCGCTGCCGAACGAATAAAAGGTCGAGTTGATGAAGCTGACTGCATTACGATCGCGGTCGACCACCGAGATGTAGACCGTATCGCTCGGCTGAAGCTCCAGGCGTGGCAGATGCGTCATCGCGCGCGCCGGATCGATCTCGGCGCGAAGCTGGTCCGCATGGGATCTGGACAACAACTGCTCTACGGGGACATGGACTTGGTTCTGGTCGCCGATGAAATTGTCGCGGTCCTGATAGGCAAGCCGCCCCGCCTCGATCTCGAGGTGAAAGCGCTCGGCGCCGTTCGGCTCCAGAGAGCCGAGCGAAAAGCCCGACAGCACATTCAGCATGATCAGTGCCGTCAGCCCCTGGTTGTTCGGCGGCATCTGATGGATGTCGTAGCCCCGGTAGGATGTGCCGACCGGCCTGACATAGTCGCCCTTCGTAGCCGCAAAATCCTCGAGCGCATGCAGCCCACCGAGAGCACGCAGACGCGACACCATGTCATCGGCGACCTCGCCTTCATAGAAGCCGGCACGACCGCGGCGCGAGACGATGCGCAAGGTGTCGGCCAGTTGCGGCTGCCGGTGCAGTTCGCCGGCCAGCGGCGCCTTTCCATCCGGCAGAAAAATCCGCGCGGCATGTTCGTCGGCGGCCAGCAAGGCAGCACTTTCAGCCCAGTCGAAGGCCACACGGTCTTGGACGACGTAGCCCTGTTCGGCGTAACGTATGGCGGGTGCGAGCGCGGCGTCGATGCCCTTTCTGCCGTGATCCTCGAGCAGGCGGCACCAGGCGTCGACGGCGCCCGGCACGGTGACTGCGTGCGGACCGGACTCAGGCAGTTCGTCATGCCCCCTGTCCAGATACCACTGCGCCTCTGCTGCTGCAGGTGCGCGGCCGGAGCCGTTGAAGGCCAGAACCTCGCCTTGGCCGTTGGGACAGTAGAGGACGAAACAGTCGCCGCCGATACCGGTCGATTGCGGCTCGACGACCGCCTGCACCGCCGCCGCGCACACGGCTGCATCCATTGCATTGCCGCCAGACCGCAGCATCTCGACCGCCGCCAGCGTCGCCAGAGGGTGCGATGTCGCGGCCATCGCTTCCGTCGCACGAACCGGCGAGCGCCCGGGGAGTTGGAAATCACGCATGCAGTTCAATAGCCTCTGACCAACCAGATGTGAACTGGCAACAGCAGCCAAAGGGCTGCGCCACGAAAAGCAGCACGAACGACGAAACGATCACCATGGCAGCGCTCAACCCTCGGAAGCAGCCCATCTCAATCTGCGAATTTGAAAATATCCGTGGTGTAATCGGGGTAGGCGTCCAGACTGTCGAAAAGGTCGGCCAGGTCAGGGGTGTCCGCCAATATTCCGGACAAGACCAGCGCAGTCGCCACGCCGGCGCCAGTTCCACCAGCGATATCGTGTTCGACACTGTCGCCGACACAGACCACAGTGCTGCGGTCCGGGTTGCCCGCCAGCGCCAGCGCGGCGTCGAAGATCGGGGCGTAGGGCTTGCCGATGCGGGTGACGCTGCCGCCGAAGCTCTCGTAGAGATCCGCAAGCTGACCGGCGCCAAAGCGAGGCCCCACTGCCGTCAGCATGATCTTGTCGGGATTGGTGCAGAAGCACGGCACCTGCCGCATCGCTGCCGGTGCAAATAGTCTGCGATAATGGTCGATGTCGTAGCGATCGCCCTCGCTGGCGGCGATCAGCACCAGCTCGGCATCGTCGCCGTCCCCGGTCAACGTGAAAGGCAGGCCTTCAATCGCCGAGCGGTCGCCTTCGCGGCTGATCAGCAGGCACTTTGTGTTTGGGCGCAGCGTTCCGGATACCGCCATTTCGTGAAAGGACCGCCACGCGATCTCGCCGGAAGAGACAAATTGATCCCAGCTTCCTGGTTGGAAGCCGAGCTTCAGCAACCGGGCCTCATTGGGCCGCGCCCGCCTGCCGGAGTTCGAGACCAGCACGATCGTCCTGCCTGCTCGCTTCAGCGCCGACAATGCCTCCACAGCGCCCGGATAGGGGTTCGTACCATCGTGCAGCACGCCGAACTGATCGAGCAGGAACACCTGATAGCACTCAACCAGCGCCGCGATGCCGTCGAGATGTTCAACCGTTTTCGTGCTCACAAAAGCCCCGCTTCGATTGCGCCCATCAGCGCCAGCCGCGCCGTGCCGGCGGCCGCCTCATCCGAACGCGCCGGCAGAAAACCGACCCCCAGCTTGCGCTGCCGGATCGCGGTCCAGGCGGGATTTGCCGCACCGCCGCCGACACTTCTCACCGAGAGCAGGCGAGGCGCGCCGAGCTCGGCAAGCCGGCGATAGCCGAGCGCCTCGATCTCGGCAATGCCCTCCAACATCGCTTTCAGATAGTCTGCGTCGTCCGCAGGCCGCGGCGTCAGACGTGGCGGCAGAGCAGGGTCGGCGATCGGAAAGCGTTCGCCGACCGCGGGAAGCGGATAATAGTCGAGGCCGGTCTCCGTCATGGGGTCTATGGCCGCACTCAGCTCGATGATACGCCCGAGCGAGAAATGCTGCGCCAGCACCTTGCCCCCCGAATTCGACGCACCACCCGCCAGATAGGCATCTCCCAACCGATGGCTGTAGATGCCGAACTGCGGCGCCGAGATCGGCCGGTCGGAGACGATTTTGAGGGTCAGCGAGGACCCCAGCGCGGTGACGCCGTCGCCAACTGCCGCAGCGCCCGTCGCCAGGAACGACGCGCAGCCATCGGTCGTGCCGGCGGCCACGGCGACGTCGTGCGCCAGGCCGAACAGGTCCGCTGTGCTCGCGGTGAGCGTTCCCGTGACATCGCCCGGCCTGACGACATCAGGCAGGAGTTCCATGCGCATGCCGGTCGCCGCGATCCAGTCCGGCCAGCGGCGGGCCTCGACGTCGTAGCCGGTTTTCAGGGCATTGTTCTCGTCGCTGGTGTCGAAGCGGCCAGAGAACTGTGCCGCGATCCAGTCGGCCTGATGCAGCACCGCGGCAACGCCAGACAGGCGCTGGTATGACAGCGCCTTGGCGAGACCTGACGTCGCCCCACGTGCTGCGCTCGCGGCCGGCGCCTCGCGCGCGATCACCGCCAGAATGGCGTCGTCGTCGACCTTGTCGTTGTACATCAACGGCTCGGCCAGCGGCCGCCCGGCGCCGTCGACCGGCAGCAGCGTGCCCGAAGTGCCGTCGACGGCGATCGACCGGACCGCCGCACGATCGATGCCCGAAAGCAGTTCCGCCAGCGCCGCGCCCACCGCTAACCACCACACTGAGGGGTCGCGGGCGTTCTGGCCAAATCTGTCGAGTGGAACGGCGGAACGCGCGGCAATCGAAAAATCCGGGCGCATGGCGACGGCGCGGGCGCCTGATGTGCCGATGTCGATGCCGATCGAAAGGGGGCCAATTGAACGCGCCATGTCAGCCGCCAGCTGCATTGAGTTTCTGGCGATACTGCTCGGCGTCCCAGTTGATCAGTTCGTCGTTCTCGGCGGCGGTCAGATAATTCAGCTTCGCCGCGACGTCGACCCGCGCCGTCACGTCGGCAAGGCAGCGTTGCATGGCATCGGCGCCGGGACTGGCGTCGCCGCGCATCAGCACGCCAAGCCCGGGAAACAGGATCGCCACCGGTGCCGTGCCGCACCGTTCGATGACGCGCAGAACGTCCTCGCCAGGCCGCGCCACGACCGAACCCTTGCCGAGAAAGATGACGTGATCGGGATAGAGGCTGCCCCCCGACGCCATGCGGCAGCTTTCAGGATCGATCGCGACGGCATGCGCTTCGACATCCGCCGGCAACCTGTAACCGGTGCGTCCGATGAGCGCCGTCAATGCCGCGATGTCTGGCTCCGCCACCTCGCGTGGCGGCCGCGCCAGCAGCCCCGTGACGCGGCGCAGCAGCGCCTCGGCGCCGGCCACGGTCTCGGCTGCGACCACCAGGCCGTGATTGGCAAGGATCAGCACATCGACCCCAGGCCGAAGGCGCTCGGCAATGCCCTGGGCGAGCGGCAGGCCCGGCCGGAGATAACGGACATACGCCCATTCGAGGCCATCCAGGCGCTTGGCGATTTGAGCCTCGCAGTCGGCCTGCACGGCAAGCGAAATGGTGTCGACGCAGTGGACATGCAGAACGACGCGCTGCGGCATCAGCGCGTGAACCGTGGTCTCGATCGAGGGTCGCAGCTTGCGGATGTTGAGCGCCTGGATGGCGAACGCCTGTGGCTGATCGGCGGCCGGGTCGCGCTGTTCGACAGCCCTGAGCAGCGGGGGGATCGCCACGGGAACCATGATGTCTTCGGCGAGCGCATTCTTCAGCCAGGTACCCGAAGCCTTGATCCAGAGCGTGTCTCCGGCTTTCAGCGAAGTGTTGCCGCCCGCGGCCTGGGTCAAATGCGGGTCGCGCCCGATGCTGGCCGAAAGCGACCGCAAAGCGGCCAGTTCCTGCGCATCCGCATTGATTGCCATCGAAACTCCTTTCAACAAACCGGCCGCGTAGCCACGGCTTTGGATCCCCGTAGCTGGGATAACGAATGACGTTGGTATCGCAGATGCGAGTAAGTTACGTCAATGGTGATCTTATCCCATCAAATCTAGCTTGCAATCTGATCCGCGTTGAGTAAGTTTCACCAATTGCCGTGGCAAAATGGCATTTCGGGAGGGTATCCGTTGAGCGACTCCGGCCGCCAGCGTCAGATCGTAGACTTGTTGCGGGATCGCCCCTTCGCCTCGGTGCGCGAGCTGCAGGAGCGGCTCGGCGTGTCGGCTGCGACGGTGCGGCGCGACATCGACAAGATCGACGAGGCCGGCGAAGCACGGAAGGTCTACGGCGGCATCTCGGCGCTCGATGGCGCTTCGCAGGCGGGTGTCGCCTTTGCCAGGCCTTACGACGAGAACCGCGATCTCGCGGTCGAAGCCAAGCGGCAGATCGCCGCTCTCGCTGCGACCATGGTGCGCGATGGCGACGCCGTCATCGTGCATGGCGGTTCGACCTGTTTCCATCTCGGCGCCAAACTCGCCGACCGCAACATCCGGCTCTACACCAATTCGATGCCGCTCATCGCCTATTTGAGCGACCACGGCCATTGTAGCCTAACCGTTGCCGGGGGTGAACTTCATCGCGAGCCTGGCATCATTCATTCGCTCACCCAGACGGTGCCTTTCTACGCATCGAAGTTCTTTCTTGGCGCGCAAGGCATCAGCCCGGAGGGCGTGCTGGAATCGCATCCGCTGCTGGTCCGCTCCATCGTCGAACTCAGCCTATGCGCCGACCAGATCGTGGTGCTGGCCGACAGCCGCAAACTGTCGATCCACGCGCGCAACGTCGCGCTGCCCTTGTCGCGCATCGGCACGCTGGTGACCGACGACGGTCTTTCCGATGCCGACGCACGCATGCTCGAAAACGCCGGCGTCATGGTGCGGATCGCCTCTGCCTCGGGAGCCGTCCAGTGAAGGTGGCCGTCCTCGACTTCGGCAAGACCAACTCGAAGCTGTTCGTCTTCGGTCAGGACGGGCAGATTCTGGGTGAGCGCCGGACCCAGCCGAACTGGACGCGCGAAGGCGGCTTCAGCGTGCTCGACGAAGCAGCGCTTCACGATTGGGCGGCTCGCGCCGTCGGCGAAGCGGTCGACAATCATGGTGTGGAAGGATTGATGGTTTCGGGCCATGGCTGCACCTTTGCCTTGGTCGACGATGCGGCGCTGACGCATCCGATCCTCGACTACGAGCAGGAGCCACCGGCCGAGATTGCCGCGCAGATCGATCGCCGCATTCCGGATTTCGCCGAGACCTTCTCGCCGCGCCTGCCGCTCGGCTTCAACTATGGTCGCCACATGCTGTGGCTGAAGACGGTGCAACCAGGCGTGTTCGCCGCCGCCAAATCGATCCTCGGTTATCCCCAATACTGGAGCTGGCGCTTTGGTGGCCGGGCGGTGTCGGAGGTGTCCTATCTCGGCTGCCACTCGCATCTGTGGGCGCCGCGCAAGCGCGATTTCTCCTCGCTGGTTGACGCCGAAGGATGGCGCGGCCAGATGCCCGCCTTCGAACGTGCCGGCGCGGTGATCGGCGAGCATCGCTTTGGCGGGGCGACACGGCCGATCGCCATTCACAACGGTGTCCATGACAGCAATGCGGCGCTCCATGCCTATCGCCGGCAGGAGCTTGGCCCGGTCACCGTCGTCTCGACCGGCACCTGGGTCGTCGTGCTCAATCCGGACTGCCCGCTCGACGCGCTCGATCGCGATCGCGACATGCTGGTCAATGTCGATGTCGACGGTGGCCCGGTGCCGACCATCCGCTTCATGGGCGGCCGTGAATTCGCGACGATCAGCGCCGGCTGGCAGGGGGCAATCGACCGCTCCACAGTACAGCAGGTGATCGACGCCGGCATCATGGCGCTACCGAGCTTCGCGCCAGGTGGGCCGATGCCTGGCCATCCCGGCGAACTGGTCGGGCGCACACCCACAGCGGAGGAACGCGCGGCCGTGGCGCTGCTCTACGTCGCGCTGATGGTCGATCTGTGTCTCGACCTGATCCATTCGAACAACACCATAATCGTCGATGGCGGGCTGAACAGCGGCGGCCTGCTCGCCAGCCTGCTGGCGCAGCTGCGTCCCGGCCAAGCGTTCATGCAAGGCGCCACGCTGGAGGGCAGCGCCACTGGAGCGGCGGCTCTCGCCTTCGAGAGTGTTGGACGCGAATTTGCCGCCGAGGCGCCGGAGCCTGTTCGTGCTTCAAGCCTCACCGGGCTTGCCTTCTATCGCGACAGCTGGCGCGGCCTTTCCGCCGACCGAGGCATCGTTGGTGCAGCAGCGGGAGGCACGCGATGACCGCCGCCGCCCGAATCGAAACAGTGCGCCAGCCGGTGCTGGAGATGCGGCACATCTCCAAGACGTTCGGCCCGATCCGCGCCTTGCAGGATGTGTCACTGACCGTCCACGCCGGCGAACTGCACGCGCTGATGGGCGAAAACGGCGCCGGCAAGTCGACGCTGATGAAGGTGCTGTCCGGCGCCTATCGGCCAGATCCCGGCGGCGAGATTCTGATCGACGGCATACCAGTCGCCACCGGCGACCCGATCAAGGCACGCGCCAACGGCATTGCCGTCATTTATCAGGAGCTGTCGCTGGCGCCCAACCTGACGGTCGCGCAGAACATCTTCCTCGGCAACGAGCCGAGACGGTTCGGCATCGTCGACCGCGACCAGTGCAACCGGCGCGCCAAGGAAATCGTCGCGCGGCTCGGCGTTTCCTTCCCGGCGCGCGCCTCGGTCTCCAGCCTGTCGCTTGGCGAACGCCAGATGGTCGAAATCGCCCGCGCGCTGTCGACCAGCGCGCGCATCATCGTCATGGACGAGCCGACGACCTCGCTGACCTCGCGCGAGACTGACAGGCTGTTCGAGGTGATTGCGACGCTGAAGTCGCAGGGCATCGCCATCATCTACATCAGCCACCGCATGGAAGAGGTCTACCAGCTTGCCGACCGCGTCAGCGTGCTCCGCGACAGCGGCTATGTCGGCACGCTCGATCGCGCCGATCTGAACGCCTCGCGCCTCGTTTCGATGATGGTCGGCCGCGACCTGTCCGCCTTCTACAAAAAGGATCACCGCCCGCCGGACAGCAACCGAGCGATCGCATTGTCGGTGCGCGACATGTCGGATGGCAATCTCCTGAAGGACTGTTCCTTCGACCTGCACAAGGGCGAAGTGCTGGCGCTGGCCGGCCTTGTCGGTTCGGGCCGCACCGAGCTCGCACGGCTGATCTTCGGCGCCGACAGGCACACGTCAGGCACGTTGGAACTCGACGGCAAGCCGATAGCCATCGGCTCGCCGCGCGAGGCGCTGGACGCCGGCATTGCCTATCTTACCGAAGACCGGAAGGAACTCGGCCTGTTCCTCGACATGTCGATTTCCGACAATATCAGCATGGGCGTGCTCGCCAGGGATGCGCAGGCCGGAGGCTTGCGCGACTTCGCGACGGCCGAAAAGCGCGCCGCCAAGGCCGTTTCCGACCTCTCCATCCGCACCAGGTCGGTGCAGGCCAATGCCGGCTCGCTGTCGGGCGGCAACCAGCAGAAGGTGCTGCTCGCCCGCCTGCTCGAAACCGAACCGCGGGTCCTCATCCTCGACGAACCGACCCGCGGCGTCGATGTCGGGGCGAAGTCGGAAATCTACCGGCTGATCGACGATCTCGCCAAGAAGGGCATCGCCATCCTGATGATCTCCAGCGAACTGCCGGAGGTGATCGGCGTCGCCGACCGCGTGCTGGTGATGCGCGACGGCACTATCGCTGGCGAGGTGACGGCATCCGAAGGCCAGCCGCTCAGTCAGGAGGCAATCATGGAACTTGCAACGGGAGCGGCCAAGGGATGACCGACAAGGCAACCGAGATGAGCGCGGGGGACCAGGCCGTCGGCAGAAGCCGGCGGCTGCGCACCGCCTTCGCCGCCCTTGGCATGCTGCCGGTTCTGATCCTTTTGGCGGCCGGCTTCCAGATCATGAACCCGCGCTTCCTCACCGAGACCAACCTGTTGATCGTCACGCAGCAGTCGTCGATCAACATCGTCCTTGCGGCCGGCATGACCTTCGTCATCCTGACCGGAGGCATCGACCTGTCCGTCGGCTCCATCCTTGCCGCATCGGCGATGGTGGCGGTGATGGTGTCGCTGGTGCCGGAGTGGGGCATGCTCGGCGTGCCGGCGGCCATTCTGGTCGGCCTCGGCTTCGGCGTCATCAACGGGCTGCTCGTCGCCTATATCAAGCTGCCGCCCTTCATCGTTACGCTGGGTTCGCTGACCGCCGTGCGCGGCGTCGCCCGCCTGCTCGGCCAGGACACCACGGTGTTCAACTCGGACCTGCCGTTCGACTTCATCGGCAACGGTTCGCTGTTCGGCATTCCCTGGCTGGTCATCATTGCTCTGTCGGTCGTGGTGCTGTCCTGGCTGGTGCTCAAACGCACCGTGCTCGGCACCTGGATCTATGCCGTCGGCGGCAATGCCGAGGCCGCCCGCCTCACCGGCATCAAGGTGCCGCTGGTGCTGCTCTTCGTCTATGGCGTTTCAGGCCTTCTGGCCGGTCTTGGCGGCGCCATGTCGGCGGCCCGGCTCTATGCCGCCAACGGGCTGCAGCTTGGGCAGTCCTACGAACTCGACGCCATTGCCGCGGTCATTCTCGGCGGCACCAGCTTCGTCGGCGGCGTCGGCTCGATCTGGGGCACGCTGATCGGCGGCCTGATCATAGCGGTGCTCTCCAACGGGCTCATCCTGGCCGGTGTTTCCGACATCTGGCAGTACATCATCAAGGGATTGGTCATCATCGTGGCGGTCGCCCTCGACCGCTACAGGCTCCAGGCAGGAGCAAGAACGTGATTGACCTTAGTCGCCGGCGTCAACGACCCGGTTTCATGTAACGCACCGTGAGAGGCGCGGGGCATCAGGAGGAAAACAATGAAGACCATCGCTAAACTGCTCTGCGGCGTTGCCCTCGCGGCCGTCGCCATCGCACCGGCTTCGGCCAAGGATCTGAACAAGGTCGGCATATCGGTCGGCCTGCTCGGCAACCCGTTCTTCGTCGCCACCATCAAGGGCATCGAAGACGCGGCCAGAAAGATCAATCCCAATGTCGAGGTGACGTCGGTGTCGGCCGACTACGACCTCAACAAGCAGGTCTCGCAGGTCGACTCCTTCATCGCGGCCGGCGTCGACGTGATCATGCTCAACGCCGTCGATGCTAAGGCCATCGCACCAGCGGTTAAGAAGGCGCAAGCGGCGGGCATCGTTGTTGCCGCGTTCGACGTCTCGGCGCCAGGCGCCGACGTCACCGTGATGACCAACAACGTCAAGGCCGGCGAAGCGGCCTGCCAGTACCTCGTCGACCAAACCGGCGGCAAGGGTGACTATGTCATCCTGAACGGCCCTGCATCGTCGTCGATCCTGGAGCGGGTCAAGGGCTGCAAGGACGTGCTAGCGAAGCACCCGGACATCAAGATCCTCTCCGACGACCAGAATGCCGAAGGCTCGCGCGACGGCGGTCTGAAGGTCTTCCAGTCGCTGCTGACCCGCTTCGACAAGATCGACGCGGTGTTCGCCATCAATGATCCGACGGCGATCGGCGCCCAGCTTGCGGCCAAGCAGCTCAACCGCTCGGAGTTCATCTTCACCGCGGTCGACGGCGCGCCGGACATCGAGAAGGAGCTCTCTTCCGGCACCTCGATGATCAAGGCCTCGGCCTCGCAGGATCCCTATGTGATGGCTGGCCAGTCGCTGCAGATGGCAGCCGAAGTGCTTGCCGGCAAAAAGCCGGCCGAGGCGACGGTGCTGCTCGACCCGCAGCTGATCACGGCCGAGAACCTGAAGGACTACAAGGGCTGGACGGCGGCCCGCTAGCTTAGAGCCTCCCAAGGCTGGTGCGGCCGGGACGACCGGTCGCACCGTTTTTTTGTTTGAGCATCGGATTTTCCCAAAACCGGTTTCCACTTTTGGGTCCGATGCTCTCGACCAGCAGGAGACGATCATGTCGCGCATTGGAATCCATTCTTTTGTCTGGTCGGCGAGCTCGGTGCAAGGCGACCTCGAGCGGACGCTGGCCAACACCAAAGAGGCCGGCTTCGACCTGATCGAATTCTCCTATCTCGACCCTGCCAATGTCGATATTGGCGGACTGGCCAGGCGCATCGCCGAGCTCGATCTCGGCGTGGCGATCAGCATCGGACTACCGGCCGACGGCGACATTTCAAGCGCCGACAAGACGATTGCCGCGCATGGCGTCGAAATCCTGAAACGCACGATCGCGCTCACCCGCGATCTCGGCGGCCAGAAGGTCGCCGGCATCCTCAGCACCAGCCATGGATTGCAGGCGCAGGCGCCGACACGCGATCAATGGAACCGCAGCGCCGGAACGCTTGCCAAGGTCGCGGAGACCGCCAAAGCCGCCGGCGTTACGCTCAACCTCGAGATCGTCAACCGCTTCGAGAGCAATCTGCTCAACACCGCCGCGCAAGGGCTGGCGTTCATCGAGGACACCGGTTCCGACAACATCTTCCTGCATCTCGACACTTTCCACATGAACATCGAGGAGGCCGATATCGGGCTGGCCATCCGCCATGCGGCTGACAAGATCGGCTATGTCCATATCGGCGAGAGCCATCGCGGCTTCCTCGGCACCGGCAACATCGACTTTGCCGCGATCTTCGATGCGTTGACCGCAATCGGCTATAGCGACGACCTCAGTTTCGAATCCTTCTCGTCCGAGATCGTCGACGAGAACCTGTCGAAGAAAACCGCCATCTGGCGCAATCTGTGGACCGACAATATGGAACTGGCCCGGCATGCGCGCCGCTTCATCGCCATCGGGTTGGAGACGGCACGGCGCAAGGCCGAGCTTGTTTCATCAAGTCATCGACCTTAGCACCAGCCGATGTTGATCGCCCGGGCCTTCCTGTTTGCGATCCTCAGGCCAGCTCAAAACGTTCCACAGCGCGCATGATGCCACGCAGTTCGGCGAGGCCTTTCAGGCGGCCGATCAACGAGTAGCCGGGGTTGATCCTGGTCTTGCCGATATCGTCGGCAAGCAGATGGCCATGATCGGGTCGCATGGGAATCCGCCAATCGGCGCGACCTTCCCTACGGCGACGTGTCTCTTCCTGCATCAAAGCGAGGATGACATGCGCCATGTCGGTGCCGCCCTCCAGGTGCTCGGCTTCATAGAAGGAGCCGTCATCCTCGATGGTTACATTGCGCAGATGGACGAAATGGATCCGGTCGGCGAATTCCTTGACCATGCCGACAATGTCGTTGTCGGCGCGCGTACCATAGGAGCCGGTGCAGAATGTCAGGCCGTTCGCCGGGCTGTCGACGGCGTTGAGGATGAAACGCGCGTCCTCGGCAGTCGAAACGATCCGTGGCAAGCCATAGAGCGAGAATGGCGGGTCGTCGGGATGGATGCACATGCGCACTCCCTCCTGCTCGACCACCGGAATGATCTCGCGCAAAAACCAGGCAAGATTGTCGCGCAACTCCTTCGGCCCGATCGAGTCATATTCCGCCAATGCCTCGCGAAAACTATCACGGTCGTAGCTGCGCTCGGTCGCCGGCAGGCCGGCAATGAGATTGCGCTCGATCCTGTCGATCTGCTCGTCGCTCAGTTCCTTCAGTCGCGATTCCGCTTCGGCGACACGTGCCGCGCTGTAGCTGGCTTCGGCATTCCTGCGCTTCAGGACGAAAATGTCGTATGCGGCAAAATCGATCGCATCGAAACGCAGGGCATAGCCCGTCGTTGGAAGCCGATAGGCAAGGTCGGTGCGGGTCCAGTCGACCACCGGCATGAAATTGTAGCAGATGGTTTTTATGCCGGCCTTCGCCAGCGCGCGGATGGTATCTTGGTACCAACCAACGTAATGCTGCCTTTCCGCCGAGCCGATCTTGATCGAATTGTGGACGGGAATGCTCTCCACGACAGACCAAGTCAGCCCTTCGGCCTCGATGATCCGCTGGCGCTCCAGGATGTCCGTCAAAGGCCAGGCGCGGCCGTCGTAGATATTATGCAGGGCGGACACGACGCCCGTGGCTCCGGCCTGCTTGACATGATCGAGCGTCACCGGGTCGTCAGGGCCATACCAGCGCCAGCATTGTTCCATCGAGGCTTTCCCTTTGCGATAAAACAGAACCGTATTGTTGGGCCACAATGGAAGTCAAATTAAAGGAGTTTGCGCAATGAAGGATTTCGACGGCAAGATCGCTCTGGTGACGGGGACGACCGGGATCGGCCTGGCGACCGCCAGACGTCTTGCGGCGGGCGGCGCGGCGATAATCGCCTGCGGCATCGATCGCGCGGCAAACGCGGCGATGACAGCGGGACTGGACAGCTCCGGCGCCGGGGCGCTGGTCATGGCCGTCGACGTCTCCGTGCCGGATCAGGTTCGCGACGCGGTCGCGGCCGGTGTCGACCGGTTCGGCGGCCTCGATATCATTGTCAATTCCGCGGCGGTCCATCCATATGGAACCGCTGTTAGCACCGATTTCGACACCTGGAACCGGGCGATGTCCGTAAATGTCGGCTCGATCTACATGACCGCGCATTTCGGCATCCCGGAAATGATCAGGCGAGGCGGCGGCGCCATCGTCAACGTGGCTTCGGTGCAAGGTTTCGCCTGCCAGCAGAACGTCGCCGCCTATGCCACGACCAAGGGCGCCATCCACACATTGACGCGCGCTCTGGCGCTCGACCACGCGCGCTCTGGCATTCGCGTCAATTCCGTCAGCCCGGGCTCGATCCGCACCCCTATCTTGGAAAAGGCGGCGCGCGGCGAGAACGGCACCGATGCCGATGTCGAGGCCGCCTACAGGCGCTTCGGCGAAGCCCACCCCATCGGGCGCATCGGCGAGCCGGAGGAAGTGGCGGAACTCATCGCCTTTCTGTGTTCGTCAAAAGCCGGGTTCTGCACCGGCGCGGACTACAGGATCGATGGCGGCCTGACTGCCGGCATCGGCGTGAAGTAGATCGGGAAAATCGGTCTCGGCTTTACGGGAGACGTTGTCATCGGACGATATTCGGGCAGCCGCCACACGTAGCACCGACGGCGAACCAATAGCGCATAACATGCGCGAGCGCGAATAGTGCACTTGCAGCCGGTTCAACCGTCTGATTCCCTTGGTCACGCTCGGCTGTCCTGATTCGCGCACTGTCCAAAGTCTTTGCAGTGCGCCGGGAACAAGCCTTCCACCGACCGCTGCGCTTGCGCATTCAAGGGGAGAGACGGCAAATGAACACTGCAACGAGGCCGGCAATCTCGGAGATGAGGCCCAAAATATCCGTCATCGGGGTTGGCGGCGGTGGCGGCAACGCCATTAACAACATGATCGCCGAAGGCTTGCAGGGCACCGAATTTATCGTTGCCAACACCGATGCCCAGGCGCTCACCATGTCGAAGGCAACGCGGCTGATCCAATTGGGAGCGCACGTCACGGAGGGCCTTGGTGCAGGATCCCTGCCCGAGGTCGGCCATGCCGCGGCCGTGGAATCGATCGACGAAATCATGGACCATCTTGCGGGAACGCATATGTGCTTCGTGACCGCGGGCATGGGAGGCGGAACTGGAACCGGTGCAGCACCGGTCATAGCGCAGGCCGCGCGCAACGCGGGAATACTGACCGTGGCCGTCGTCACCAAGCCGTTCGTCTTCGAAGGAAACCGCCGAATGCATGCCGCCAATGAGGGCATCGAGCGGCTGCGCGAAAGCGCCGATACCGTCATCGTCATACCGAACCAGAACCTTTTCAGGATCGCCGATGCCAAGACGACCTTCGCGGACGCTTTCGCCATGGCGGACCGCGTTCTCTACGCCGGCGTCGGCTGCATCACCGATCTAATCGTCAAGGAAGGCCTGATCAATCTCGACTTCGCCGATGTGAAGTCGGTGATGCGCGATATGGGTCGCGCGATGATGGGGACCGGCGAAGCCACCGGGGAGGACCGCGCCAGGAAGGCAGCCGAAGCGGCGATCGCAAACCCGCTTCTCGACGAAGCGTCCATGATGGGCGCCAAGGGCGTCCTTGTCTCGATATCGGGCGGCACTGACATGACGCTGTTCGAGGTCGACGAAGCCGCCACCCGCATACGCGAGGAGGTCGACGCCGATGCCGACATCATCGTCGGCGCCATTTTCGACAAGGCGCTCGCAGGAAAATTCAGGGTGTCGGTCGTTGCGACGGGATTGCGGCGGGGGCTTGAGATTCCGCTGACGGTGGGGTTGGAAAACCGTATCAACTGAACCGGGCCGCATGGGCGGCGCCGGCGGTAGGATTCGACTTGAACATCCGCCGCTCTGGAGAGACGCCGCCAGACGGTGATCGGGCGGGCCGCTTGCCCAAACCGCAATTGTTGCGGGATGAGCCTGCGGTTTAAGTCATATATTTCGTCTGCGCGACTCTCGCCGGAATTGGAACGCCAGCTCAGCGCTCATGGCGCCGGCCGCGTGAAAAAGGGTGCGGAACAGCTCCTCAGCACGCCGCGGGCCTTCATCTGTCAGAACCACCGACTTCGCTTTGTTTGCTGGATTGGCGATCAGCCCCTTCTGGTGCAAGCGATCCAGAGCATCCCAATCCATTCCCTTCCAGGCGCGCCTCTCTTCATGCAGCGTTAGCCAAAGCAGCCCCAGAACGGCATTGTCGATCTTGTCGGTGTCCATCTCCATGCCAAGCAGTTTGACACCGGAAAACGGCCCCTGCCGAGACCCACATCGTAGGATAACTTGACGAGGATCAAAACCGGTCGCCAGGCCGCAAACGCAAAACGGCCCGCACTGAGGCGGGCCGTTTTGTGTATTTGGTTGCGGGGACAGGATTTGAA
>NZ_JBVVPW010000044.1:0-46743 GCF_055811385.1 Mesorhizobium sp. WSM4849 | reverse complement strand
TTCGGCAATCTGAAACCTCAAATCAGGGGAAATTGTTAAACAGAATCAAAGCATTCCGAGTTCTTCACGGACGACTAAAGCTTGCCCTCTGGCTTCCTGATCTAAGCCGCCTCGACGCCCGCGCCCGCCGACAGCGGCCGACCAGTTGCGATCTGTAGCGATCCTTGGCGCCCCCCTCTGTCCTGCCGGACATCTCCCCCACGAGGGGGGAGATTGGCAGCTTCGGCGCACCGCTCGCTCTTGCGACAGTGGCGGTTCGCGAAGGCGGTGGTGACGGCCGATCTCCCCCCAAGTGGGGGAGATGTCCGGCAGGACAGAGGGGGGCGCTTCCCTCCGCCATCCACCGCTATGTCGCGGCATAACAGACCCTTAAGCCGCCTCGGCCAGGCATTTGGCGCACGTCCCGCGAAATTCTATCACCGCCTTCTTGGCGGCAAAACCGGTCGAGCGCACCCATTCGTCGAGCCGGTGTCCGACATCACGGTCGGAAAATTCGGTCACCTGCCCGCATGTGTCGCAGATGGCAAAGGCGGTCATCGAATGGCTGTGGTCGTGCGGCTCGGCGCAGGCGACAAAGGAATTGAGGCTTTCGAGCCTGTGCACGAAGCCGGACTTCACCAGCGTGTCGAGCGCGCGATAGACTTGCAGCGGTGCTCGAAAACCCCGATCGCGAAGTTGGTCGAGCAATGTATAGGCGCTGAGCGGCCCGCTGGCGGCCTCGAGTTTCTCGAGCACGCACAGCTGGTTTTTCGTCAGCACATCCCTTGCCGCCATGATCCTGTTTCCAACCCGTTTTGCGCCGGTTGCACGTCATTTCCGCATGCAAGCGGCTCCAGTCCTCTCCAGATAGCGACGAACGGGCCTCTTTGCTACTGTTCCTGTGCCGGCATGGCCCAAAGCCGACCAACTCCGACGCATTGGCGGCCGCGTAAATGAAACCAGCGGGAGGAGTTCCCGCACACCTGTTTGGCTATGCGTTGCCAATCACTTGCTAGGCAATCGCTTCAGACCAATTTTCGATGTCTGAAGTGATTGCCCTGAGTCACTTCCGTGGCGGACCCTTGCGCTCGGCGGAGGCGGCCCACAGATTGATGTCGGCTTCGCGCGCGTAGGTGTCGATATCGGCGAGCTCGGCATCGCTGAAGTCGAGCGCCTTCAGCGCGCCGACGCAATCCTCGACCTGTTCCGGTCGGCTGGCGCCGATCAGCGCCGAGGTCACCCGGCCCTTGCGCAGCACCCAGGCCAGCGCCATCTGCGCCAGCGTCTGCCCGCGTCGGCTGGCAATCGCGTTCAGCGCCTTGATGTTGGCGATGGTCTTGTCGTTGATGAAGGCCGGCCTCAGCGACTTGCCTTGGCTGGCGCGGCTGCCCTCCGGGATGCCGCCGAGATATTTGTCGGTCAGCATGCCTTGCGCCAGCGGCGTGAACACGATCGAGCCGACGCCGAGCCCCTCCAGCGTGTCGAGCAGACCATCGTCCTCGACCCAGCGGTTGAGCATCGAATAGCTCGGCTGATGGATGATGCAAGGCGTGCCGAGCTGCTTCAAAATGTCGGCGGCCTCGCGCGTGCGCTGCGAATTGTAGGAGGAGATGCCGGCATAAAGCGCCTTACCCGAGCGCACCGCGTGATCGAGGGCGCCCATCGTTTCTTCCAGCGGAGTATCAGGGTCGAAGCGGTGCGAATAGAAGATGTCGACATAGTCGAGCCCCATCCGCTTCAGGCTCTGGTCGAGGCTGGCCAGCACATATTTGCGCCCGCCCCATTCGCCATAGGGTCCGGCCCACATCTCATAACCGGCCTTGGTCGAGATGATCAGCTCGTCGCGATAGGAGGAGAAATCTGTCCGCAGGATTTCGCCAAAAGCCGTCTCCGCCGAACCGGGCGGCGGGCCGTAATTGTTGGCGAGGTCGAAATGCGTGATGCCGAGATCGAAGGCCTTGCGCGCGATCGCCTGCTTGGTCCGGTGCGGTGTGTCGTCACCGAAATTGTGCCAGAGCCCGAGCGAGATCGCCGGCAATTTCAGGCCGGATCGCCCGCAGCGATTATAGACCATTTTCTCGTAGCGGTTTTCGGCGGGGACATAGGGCATGGGAGATCCTCAAAGCAAAAGCGAGCCCGGCAGTGCCACCGCGAAAAGGTGAGTCGGCTCTGCCCTCACCCTTAGCCTCTCCCCTTTTTCATGGGGAGAGGGGTCGACGGAAAACAGCACGTGTCGCAATCACTGAAGCGCTTAGAGGCTGTTTGGAAAGTCGCTCCGGCGAGTCATATGGTGGTGGTTTCGAGAACCGGAGCGGAGCGGACATTTGGGTCCGTGAGCCCGCATGACCCCGAAAATCGGACGGATTTTCGGAGAGGATCATGCGCAAAATCAAAAGTGCTACAGCGTCCTTTGCGCGTCCAAAGGACGCGCGGCGCTGTAGGTAAGCGCAGAAAACGCCATCAGATGGCGGCTGGAGTAGAGTTTCCAAACAGCCTCTTACGCCTATTTCTTCTTTGCCAAGAGCCCTTTCTTCTTCGCCAACAGCCCTTCCGCGTCCTTGACGCCCAGTGCCGCAGGCCGTTCGCAGGTGGTCTGCATGGCAACGAACTTTCCGCTCGCGCCCGACCGCAACATGCCGGTCATCACAT
This sequence comes from Mesorhizobium sp. WSM4849, assembly GCF_055811385.1. Classification (NCBI taxonomy): domain Bacteria; kingdom Pseudomonadati; phylum Pseudomonadota; class Alphaproteobacteria; order Hyphomicrobiales; family Phyllobacteriaceae; genus Mesorhizobium; species Mesorhizobium sp. WSM4849. The sequence goes on along the minus strand of NZ_JBVVPW010000044.1, from coordinate 44,115 downwards.
CCACGGCATGCAGCGCAAGTTCCATCGAGCACCGATGCGGTCGACCTTCCGTGATCGCCAGCGCCATGTCGGCGAGACCGGCGGTGCGATAGTTAGCCATCATGCCGTGCGAATGCATCTGGTTGGCCACGCCGAACGGATGCTTCCACTTCGGCAGCTTCTTGACCGGCTTGGCGGCATCGGTGATGCAAACGTCACCGCCGAAGAAATTCGGATCCGGCAAAAACACCGTGCCCAACTCGCCGTAGAGTTCCATCGGCGCATGGCCATGGCTCCACACGTCCCAGCTGGTATTGAGCGTCACCACGGCGCCATTCTCGAACTCCATCACGCCGTGGATCGTCGTCGGCGTGGCGACCAGGACTTTTTCGCCCGCGCGAGGCTTGGACGAGATGGTACGCTCCGTCTTCGGGATCGAAGCGAACGCCGCCACCTGCTTTACCGGCCCGATCAGCTGGATCAAATTGGTGATGTAGTAGGGTCCGATATCGAGCACCGGGCCAGCGCCAGGCTGGAAGAAGAAGTCCGGATTGGGGTGCCAATGCTCCATCCCATGGTTCATCACGTGGCATGTGCCGCTGGTGATCTTGCCGAGCTTGCCACTGTCGATCAGGTTGCGGACAAGCTGGTGCGCGCCACCGAGGAAAGTGTCGGGCGCCGAGCCGATGCGCAGTCCATCTCTCTCGGCCAGTTTCTTCAGGTCGAGCCCTTCCTTGACCGACAGCACGAATGGCTTTTCCGAATAGACGTGCTTGCCGGCATCGAGGATCTGTTTCGACACATCGGAGTGCACCGCCGGAACGGTGAGGTTGACGATGATGTCGATATCGCCGGCCTTGAGCAGCCCTTCGACTGTCTCGGCGCGCAGCTTGAACTCCTTCGCCCGCGCCTTGGCCGCATCCATGTTGATATCCGCGCAGGCGCGCATCTCGATGCCGCGAAACAGCGGCGCGAACGAGAAATACGCCTTTGAAATGTTGCCGCAGCCGATGACGCCGATCCCAAGTTTTTTTGCCATGCTGGTTTGCTCCTAATAGGTCTTGGCGGCTGCGATCGAGCGGCGGGCGAAGCGCTCGATATCGTTGGGGTTGTCCTGTTCCATGACGTAGTATTTGGCGGCGCTCTTGGCGCGCAGCGCCTTGATCAGGCCGGCCCAGTCGATCGTGCCGTGGCCGACATCCGACCAGCCGTCCTCGTCGAGACCCTCGCCAGGCTTGGCAATGTCCTTGACATGGACGGCGGCGATACGTTTGCCATACTTCTCGATCCAGGACAGCGGATCGTCGCCGCCGCGCACCACCCAGGCCACGTCCATCTCCCAGCCGATGTCGGGCGCTGCCGCCAGGATATGGTCCTGCGGCACCGAGCCGTCGGCAAGCTTCTTGAACTCGAAATCGTGGTTGTGCCAGGCAAAGCCGTAGCCGGCCTTATTAGCCGTCTCGCCGACCTTGGCCAGGCGTGCGCCGAAGCCGCGCCAGCCGGTCGTGTCGGTCGGCCTGCTCTCGGCGACCAGATAGGGGCATATGAGCAGACTGATGCCGAGCGCGTCGGCGATTTTGCGCACGCCGTCGAAATCATTCTCGAGCGCATCGATCGAGAAATGGCCGGTCGGCATGGCGAGCCCGTTCTTGTCGAGTTCGGCACGAAACGCCTTGGGATCGTCATAGACGCCGCCGAACCCTTCGACTTGCGCGTAGCCGAGCTCGCCCAGCATCTTGAGCACCCCTTCCCAAGGTTGGAAATTGCGGGCGCTGTAAAGTTGGAATGACCAATTCATCGTCTCTGTCCGTTCTCTGGGGGATGGATGGGCTTGAGGTGAAATTCTGGGGAGTTACAGGCGGTTGCCGGTTGCGGCGTCGAACAGCGAAGCGCGCATCGGGTCAAAACCGATGCTCACCGTGTCGGCATTGTTTGGCGTGCGCTCGGATGTCACCCTAACCGTGAAATTCTGATTTGCGAGCTTCAGCCAGACCAGCGTGTCGGACCCCATGGGTTCGACGACGACGACATTTGCCGTGGCTGTGAACGGCCATCCGGAGCCGCTGTTGAAGGCGACATGCTCGGGCCGGATACCGAACACCGCCGCTCCCGGCACGGGCTCCCTTTCGAAAACGTAAGTGGCGAGCGGGATCCGCACATCCTCGGCGACGAAGTGCCAGTTGCCATCATTTTTCTCCAGCCGGCCGTCGAGGAAATTCATCGCCGGCGAGCCGAGGAAGCCGGCCACGAACCGGTTGACCGGGCGATTGTAGATGGTCTGCGGGGCGTCGAGCTGCTGGATGACGCCGCCCTTCATCACCGCGATGCGGTCGGCCAGCGTCATCGCCTCGATCTGGTCGTGGGTTACATAGATCATGGTGTTCTGCAGCTTGCTGTGCAGCAGTTTGATTTCGACACGCAGCTCGGCGCGCAGCTTGGCGTCGAGATTGGAAAGCGGCTCATCGAACAGGAAGACGTCGACGTCGCGCACCAGCGCCCGCCCGATCGCCACACGCTGGCGCTGTCCGCCCGAAAGCGCCGACGGCTTGCGCTGCAGCAGCGGCTCGATCTGCAGGATCTCGGCGGCCCGCGCGATGCGCTTGGCGATCTCGTCCCTGGGAATACCGGCAACGCGCAGCCCGAAGGACAGGTTCTTCTCCACCGTCATCTGCGGGTAGAGCGCATAGGACTGGAACACCATGCCGATGCCACGGTCCTTGGGCTCCTCCCAGGTGACGTTCTTGCCCTTGATGAAGATGCGGCCGTCCGAAACGTCGAGCAGCCCGGCGATGCAGTTGAGCAAGGTCGACTTGCCGCAGCCGGACGGCCCGAGCAGCACGATGAACTCACCCTCGGCGACATCGATGTTGAGGGTTTCCAGCACCGAGATTGCGCCGAAATTCAGCGACAGGTCCTGGATCGAGACGCTGGGATTTTCGAGTCTTGTCATCATCATCCTTTCACCGCGCCGGCGGCGATGCCACGCACGAAAAGCTTGCCGGAAACGAAGTAGACGACGAGCGGTACCAGGCCGGTCAGGATGGTGGCGGCCATGTTGACGTTGTATTCCTTCACGCCTTGCACCGAGTTGACGATGTTGTTGAGCTGCACCGTCATCGGATAGGTGTCGGGGCGGGTGTAGACGACGCCGAACAGGAAGTCGTTCCAGATGCCGGTCACCTGCAGGATGATGGCGACGACGAAGATCGGCAGCGACATCGGCAGCATGATGCGGAAATAGATGCCCCAGAAGCCGGCGCCGTCGACGCGCGCCGCCCGGAACAGTTCTTCCGGCATGGAAGTGAAATAGTTGCGGAACAATAGCGTCAGGATCGGCATGCCGAAAATGGAATGGACGATCACCAGGCCGCTTAGGCTGCCGTAGAGGCCGATCTCGCGCAGGATGATGACGATCGGATAGATCATCACCTGATAGGGGATGAAGGCGCCGACGATCAGGATCACGAAGAAAGTATCGGTGCCCTTGAAGCGCCAGTTGGCAAGCGCGTAGCCGTTCACCGAAGCGATGGCGATCGACAGGACAACCGACGGAACGGTGATGCGCACCGAATTCCAGAAGCCGCGCGAGAGCCCGTCGCAGTTGAGGCCGGTGCAGGCGCTGGACCAGGCCTTCACCCAAGGCTCAAAGGTGATCTCCAGCGGCGGCGAGAAGATGTTGCCGAGGCGTATCTCCGGCATGCCCTTGAGCGATGTCACCACCATCACATAGAGCGGCAGCAGATAATACAGCGCCACCACGATGAGCGTGCCGTAGAGGAAGATGTTGCGGCGCGAGAACACATGCCGCGGCTTGGGCCCTCGCGGCCCGGATGCCTCAAGCCCGATAGAGCCCGTACCGGCAGGCAGGGGAACGGCAAGGTCAGCCACGCTTCTTGCCTCCGAATTCGAGATAGGCCCAGGGAACGATGACGACCACCACCGACAGCAGCATCATGGTCGAGGCGGCGAAGCCCTGGCCGAGGTTCTGGGCGAAGAACATGTAGTCATAGACATATTTGGCCGGCACTTCGGAGGCGATGCCGGGACCGCCGCTGGTCTGGGCGACAACCAGGTCATAGACCTTGACGATGCCGGCGGCGATGATGACCAGCGCGGTGATGAAGACCGGTCGCATCATCGGGATGATGATGAAGAGATAGGTCTTCAGGGTGGGTATCCCATCCACCCGCGCGGCCTTCCAGATATCCTCGTCGATGCCGCGCAGGCCCGCCAGCATCAGGCACATGATGAGGCCGGTGCCTTGCCAGAGCGCGGCGATCAAGATGCCGTAGATGACGATGTCGGAATTGTAGAGCGGATCGAAGCTGAAGCTTTCCCAGCCGAGGCTGCGCACCACCCCCTGGATTCCGAACTCCGGGTTGAGCAGCCACTGCCAGACAAGGCCGGTGACGATGAAGGAGAGCGCGAACGGGTAGAGAAAGATGGTGCGGAACGTGTCCTCGAAGCGGATCTTCTGGTCGAGCAGCGCCGCCAGTATGAAACCGATGACCAGAGAGAACACCAGCGACAGCACGCCGTAGACCAGCAGGTTCTCAATCGAGACCAGCCAACGCGGCGTCGACCACAGTCGATAATACTGGTCGAGCCCGACGAAGTTCAGCCGCGGCAGCAGTTTTGAATTGGTGAAGGAATAGAGCACCGTCCACGCGCTGCCGCCGACGAAGATCACCAGTGCGGTGAGGACCATCGGAATAGAGGCGACCTTGGCGTTAAGGTTGCGGAAGAGTTGGTTGGGGCGTTCGCTCTTGCTCATCTGCACAGCCGGGCTGGATCGGTAAGGCGGAAGGGTCAAGGCCGAAGGGTAAGGGCCTTGACCCGGAGCTCCCGGCCCCGCGGCGGGCCGGGAGCGAGCGGTTCGTCGACCGTCAGTCCGCTGAGGCGACGATGTCGGCGAAGCGCTTTTGCGCCTCTTCCACAGTCATGTCCGGCTTGGCGAAGAACTCGGAGAAAAGGTCCTCCTTCTGCTTTTGGGTGTCTTGCGACAGCAGCTGGTCCGTCCAGGGCATGACGCTGCCCTTGGCCAGGATGTCGAGCCCTTTCTTCATGCAGTCGTTCGCCGCCTTGAGGTCGATATCGCCGCGCACCGGCAGCGAACCCTTTTTGAGGTTGAAGGCGACCTGCGTCTTGGGATCGAGCAGCGTTTCGGCCAGCGCTTCCTGCGCCTTGGACTTTTCAGCGTCCTGCAGCAGCGGGAAGTAGAAGGCGTCGCCGCCGGTGGCGATGACCTCGTTCAGGCCAAGGCCGGGAAGACACGTATAATCCTTGCCGGCGGTCTGGCCGGCAACCTGGAACTCGCCCTGCGCCCAGTCGCCCATGATCTGGCCGCCGGCCTTGCCGGAGATGACGAGATTGGTGGCCTGGTTCCAGTCCTGCACATTGGTGTTTTTCGCCATCTTGCGGGCATCGTCCGCGGCCTTGAACACCTTGGCGACCTCGGGTCCGGCGGCGAATTCGGCATCCTTGTCGCGATAGACCTTCAAGAAAGTGTCCGTGCCGCCGACCGCCGTAAGCAGCACATCAAAGGCGCCCGAGGATTGCCAGGGCTGCCCGCCGACCGCCAGCGGTATGATGCCTGCCTTCTCCAGCGCAGGGGCGGCTGCAACATATTCATTCCAATTCTTCGGCACCGGCACACCGGCCTTTTCGAAGGCCGCGTTCGACAGCCATAGCCACTGCCAGGAGTGAATGTTGACCGGCACGCAATAGATCTTGCCGTCGAGGGTACAGCCGTCGAGCAGGCTCTTCGGCTGAACGATTTCCGCCCACTTGTCCCTGGTGGCGAGATCGGTCAAATCGCGCATCAGACCGGCCTGCACCAATTCTTCCGCTTGCCGGCCGTGGTTGAACTGGGTGGCGCCCATGGGGTCGCCGCCAGTGATGCGGCTGATCATGATCGGCCGCGCCGTGCCGCCGGAGCCGGCGATAGCGCCGTCGACCCAATGATTGCCTGTCGCGTCGAACGCCTTGGCGAATTCGGCGACCGCCGCCGCCTCGCCGCCTGAAGTCCACCAATGGGTGACTTCCAGATCCGTCGCTGCCGCCGGGCCGGCGAATGGCAGCGCGGTTGTGACCGCCAACGCAGCGGTCATGAATTGGTATCGCATTTCGGCTCCTCCCAGAATCTGAAACGTTACAGATTTTCGATACGGCAATTGTTGGAAGCGCGCAACCCCCGAACTGGAGCAGCTCGGCATTTTTTCGAGCCGCGAACAAGCTCGCCGCGCAATGTCCGTCCACCGCGCCGCAGCAAGATAGGTTGCATTGCAAAATTATGCCACAATGCGTGAAATTCGGCAAAACCTTGCTCCGTGGGCAAGTCCTTGCCGACGCCCACCGACTTTGCGTCGAACGGAGCGCCGCTCATCCAAGTTAGCTTTTACTGGGCCGCTGCGCGATGACAAGTGACAATCTGTAACGTTTCAGTATATAGGGTGTTCATCAGGCGGGCGACCCGCCGATTGCCGACCTGCACGGCAACTGCTATGCGCCTGACGGGCGGGATGAATGGACAGAGATCAGACGGAAAAGGACGACGAGGCCTCGGCACTGGGCCGGCCGACATTGAAGACGCTTGCCTTCATGACCGGGCTGGGCGTCACCACCGTGTCGCGGGCGTTGAAGGACGCGCCCGAGATCGGCGCCGAAACCAGGCGACGCGTCCAGCTCGTCGCCAGGCAGATCGGCTACCGCCCCAACCGTGCCGGTGTGCGCCTGCGGACCGGCAAGACCAACGTCATCAGTCTCGTGCTCAACACCGAGCGCGAGATCATGAGCTTTGTCTCGGACATCATTTACGGCGTCTCGGAAGTCATCGCCGACACACCCTACCACCTGATCGTCACGCCCTATTCGCGCTCGCAGGATCCCCTGGACCCGATACGTTATCTGGTGGAAACCGGCTCCGCCGACGGCGTCATCATTTCGCGCACCCAGCCGAATGACCCCAGGGCCCGTTACATGCTGGAGCGTGGTATCCCCTTTGCCACGCATGGCCGCACCGATATGGGGCTGATCCACCCCTATCATGATTTCGACAATTATGCGTTCGCGACCGAGGCCGTGCGCCACCTGGCCGGCATTGGCCGCCGCAGGCTGGCTCTGCTGGCGCCTCCAGTCGAGCTGACCTACCACAGTCATACGCTGAACGGCTTCACCGATGCGCTGAGCGAGGTCGGCGCCAGCGAGATCCCGTTCAACACCGTTTCGGTCGACCATTCGATCGAGCAGATCAGGATGAGGACCGCGCAGCTGATGCGCCGCGACGTCAGGCCGGACGGTTTCGTCAGCAGTGCCGCTGCCGCGACACTCGCCATCGTCGCCGGCATCGAGGACGCCGGCCTCAAGCTCGGCCGGGATGTCGACGTGGTGTCCAAGCAGTCGTCCGACCTGCTGCACCTGTTCCGCAGGGAATTGCTGGTGGTCAACGAGAACTTCCGGCTGGCCGGCGCGGAGCTCGCCCGCTCGGTGTTGGGCTGGATCGGCGGCGCAGCACCTGGCTCCCTGCAGAGCCTGAGCAAGCCGACCGGGGTTCTGGCCTATCGCCCTCCCGACCAGAGCGGGATACGTTCAAATTGAACTGGGCATCCCGCTCCATCTATTTGTCTTAGCCGCATTTCTGCGACGCCAAGTGAGTCCACTTGGCTGAAAAATGCGCGCTGCTGACTGGCAGCCTTGGGGCCGGAAGCAGTAGGTCCGCTTGTGGTGTAGGAAGGCTGATAGCGGACGTTCAACTCCCAAGTTCCGATGTCGTGAGTGACCCAAAGGTGACATTTGCCGGTCACCGGTTCCCGTCGTGCGTTCTGGGAGCGCTTCTACCGCAAGGCACTATCCTTCGCGCCAATGAAATGGTCTGGTTCCAAGAGACCCTATTGGCGCAACTTAGCTATTCGTGAATGCGACGTTTGACCAAGGCGGAAAAGATTTCGAGTGGCCAACCCATGAGTGCCCCCTCGGGAATTGAAATGCTCCTTCGCTGGCTTCGCAGGCTGCCGATTCCCAACGATCGCATCGGGCATCTCGTACTGAGCGCCTTCCTGCTCGCGACCGCAAACACCTTCGGTTCCTCCTTGGCGGCTGCCCGGTTTCTATCGACCCAAGGCGGCGAGGGGATCGCGATTTACTACATGGTGTTCGCTCTCGTCTCGATTCCCGCGTGGGTTGTCTATGCCCGGATGATCGACCGCGGCAGCCGTGTTGTCCTGCTGCAGCGGTTCATGGTCGCCGTCATTGTGATGACAGCATTGTTGATCCTCGCCAGCGGGTTTGGCGGTACGGCAGCGGACTATGCGCTCTACGCAGGAATCAGCGTGTTGGAGTCGCTGCTCTACAGCGTCTTCCAAGTGGTGTTGATCGACTATCTGACTGCGCGCGAAATGACGCGCTATTCGACGCGTGTCGCTGTCGCCTTGTCCGCAGGGGGCATGGTGGGTGGCAGCCTCGCCGGCTTGCTTGCAGGTTTCGTATCGCCCTTCTGGCTGCTCTTCGGCATGCCGCTGATACTGTGCCTCTGCCTCGCGCATCTGGCCTGGCTGTCTCTCCGCTGGAAGCCGGCGGGCGAAAGGGAGGAGCAGGGAGAGTCCGGAATACTTGAAAACCTTCGCAGCATAGGCAGCATGATGCGGGGATTTTTAATAGCAATTCTGCTTTCAACCGCACTTTTCCTGAATATTGTTACGCAATGCATCGCTGAGTATATGGTTTTCAACATCTACACCGACAGTTTTCCGGACGAACAGTCGCTTGCCAAGTTCTTCGGACTGATGAGCGGCGCCCTGAATTTTGTTGGCATGGCGATCGGGTTGTGGCTGACCAGCCCGCTGATGCAACGGCTCGGCATCGCGCGCATGAACCTTGTTTTCCCAGCCGCGTGCGGAGTGAGCTTCATCGCCATGCTTGCCAGTCCGGCGCTGCCGGTCGCGATGTTTGCGCACGTCGTCTATGATGGTCTTTCCAAGAATATCGATGCGCCGGTCACGGCAATCAACTACAACGCAGTTCCAGGGCGGTTTGCAAGCCGGCTGCGCGCCTTCAACGACAGCCTGATCTATCCGATGGCATTGGCCGTATCCGGGCTGCTGGTCTGGGTGGTGGCGCAATTCGCAGGTCTTTTCGGTGTCGGCGTGCTCGGCGTTGTTCTTAGCCTCTGCTTCCTCGCATGCGGATGGAGTATCGGCTGGCGCTATGTCAGCGGGCTTGTAGGGATACTGCGAGAGGGGGCTGTCGATCTCGATCGCGACGAGTTCCTGATACGCGAAGCATCGGCCGTCGCCGCGAGCAACAGTGCGGACCTCGTCGTGATGCTAAGTGGACAGGACAGAACTGCGACCGAACTTGCTCTGCGTATTGTTGCCCATACCTCGATAGGACCATTCCTCGAACCAATCACCGAGAAACTCACGACATCGGGCGACGAAACGGTCATCGCCCTGGCTCGTGGAGGCGACCGGCATGCAGCAGATCTGCTGACACTCTGGCCCAATGCGGAACCGGTGCTCCGCGTCCGCATCGCCCAGTACCTTGTGGCAGTGGGGCGATCCCTGCCCGAGGATCGGGATCAGGCACCGGTGATGATCGCGCTCGATTTGGCTGCACGCCTCGGCAAATCGCCGGAAGCGGCGCAAGCGCTCGTAACGATGGCCCAGTCTCAATTGGAGGTAGCCACGGCACTGCTGCCGCTCGCCGCCGCGCGGTGCGACGACGCGTTCACGCCGATGCTCGTCAGCATCATTCGCAATCATGCTTCGCTTGAAGAGGTCATAGTCAAGACGATCGCTGCCCTGCCTTATTCCAAGCCCGGGAGTACTGGTCTGCCCCAGGACCTGCTCGAGGAAGCCGTCCGTTCCAACGACACGGGACGACGAGTGATTGGTTATCAACTGGCGGTGCGAGGAGGCTGGCCGGCGAAGCGTATCGCTGTCGGGCTGACGGATCGGGATGAATCGGTACGCCGCGTCGCAATCGCGGCATTGGTCGCCCGCAAGGATTCCGTGGCAGCGGTATTGCCTATGCTGCGAGACGAGAATCCATCCGTCCGCCTCGCCGTCATCGAGGTGCTCGGCCACGTAGGCGCCACCGAAGCCCTCTTCAGCTATCTGCAGAAAGATGCCTTCCCCCGTATTGACAGGTATCGCCAATGGCGTCAGGCAGTGCCCGACAGCAACCTCGCCTGGGCTGCGATCGCCAGAATTGCAATGGCAGAGGCCAATCAGGCCGCGATCGACGAGGTCCTGGTGACGCTTGCTGCCCTGGGCCACAAACAGACGGTCAGCTATATCCGGCGCTTCCTGAGCGCCCGCGACGAGCGTATGCGTGCTCGCGCGGCAGAGGCAATTACCGCCGTCGACCAGCGGCGGTTGGTGACGCCGCTCATCCCACTGCTTGACGGTGATACGGCCAAGCGTGGCAAGACCCTCCCTATCAAAACCGTGCTCGATGCCATGAGCACCTCCTCGTTGCCCTGGCTACGCCGGGCCGCTGTGGCTGCACGATCATTGGAGTCCGATATGCCGAATGCCGAACACGGTTTGCTCGACCGCCTGCTTTTCCTGCGCAATGTGCCAATTTTCGAAAGCTGCTCGCTCGACGATTTGTATGCAGTGCAACAGGTCATGAAGCGCACCGACTACCTATCCGACGAGGTTATCGTCAAGCAGGGCGCGCATGGCGAGGAGCTTTTTGTCCTCCTTGAAGGCGAAGTCAAAGTGAGACAGCGCGGTCCTTCGGGCTTCACCGACTTTGCAACGCTGAAACCCGGCTCGATGTTCGGAGAGATGGCGCTGTTCGGCGAAGGTGAGCGCTCGGCGGATATAGTTGCGGTCGGGTACGCAAGCTGCCTTGTGCTGGAGCGTTCGCATTTCGAGGACCTTGCCCGGCAGCGGCCGGGTATTCTGCTGCAGATCTGCCGGGTGTTGGGTGGAAGACTGCGTGCCGCGAACCAGAAACTCCATGACCTGCAAACAGCGAAGTCAGCAAAGAGTGGGTTGCTGGAATCCAGTTCTACAGCCCAATCGCGCGGATTGCAGTGATTTTCAGGTAATCGGAATGTCCATTGCGCGGCGCAAAGCGGACGTTTCGGAACGCCATCGCTCGACGCCGTTAATTAGCCACAACATCAGCACGAGCGGCCCGCCAGCCAATTGTCGGCTTTTGACCGATTGTGTTCTCTAATGAGTCAAGGGCGGCCGCTCGGTTGTGAGCGTTCTCGACGCTTTCGGGTGCCTGGGTTCTCTTCGTGCTCACGTGGCACTTGATGGGGTAAGCTGGGTATGGAGCGGCTTGGTTGAAAGCGCAGTCGGCCGATCTGGTTGGCCGCATGCTACACAATCGGCGCCGTCATCCACTCCCTCCCTCGGGCGTCGCTCCGCTCGGGAGCTCGTTTCGGCCTCCTGTCTCGTTCGTCCTCGATTCCGCTATGCGGCCTTGAACACGGTGCCCTGCCTGAGCATCGCATGCATGATGATGGCCAGGCGGCGGGCAAGCGCGATCCGCGCCTTGCGCATGGTGGAGCGCTTGGCGATCGCCAACGCCCAAGCCTTCAGCTTCAACGCCCCTCGGTAACGCGTCAGCATGACGTTGGCCGCTTCATAGAGCAGCGTTCGCACCCGCCGGTCACCACATTTTGAGATGCTGCCGGTGTAGTCGACCTCGCCCGACTGGAAGCGGCGCGGCACCAGGCCGAGATAGGCGCCCAGATCGCGGGACCGTCTGAAGCGGTCGGGATCGTCCACGACAGCGGTAAAGGCGAGCGCAGTGAGATGGCCAACGCCGGGGATCGTCATCAGTCGGCGGCAGGTCGTGGAAGCTTTGGTCATCTTCTTGATGTCGGCATCGATCGCCGCGACGGCCGAGAGCACCGCGGCACGCGCTGCAATGAGGCCCTCCATGGCGGCAGACAATCCGGCTATTCCCTCGCTGGCCCGCAGCGCCTGTTTGATGAAGGCGGGGCTGAGGGCCCGCGGCAGGCGGACACCGAATACCACGGCGAGTCCACGGATCTGGTTCTCCAACATGACCCGCTGGCCGACTAGCTTCTTGCGCGCGATGATCAGCGCGCGGACGGCATGCGCCGGGAGCGACTTCACGTGCACAGGCTTGAAGAAGCCGGTGCGGGCCAGATGGGCTAGGCCACGGGCATCGTTGCGATCGGTCTTGTGGGTCGCAAGGGTCTTCAGCGCCTGGTACGCCTGCCGGCTTTCGATGCAGACGACCGGCAGGCCGAACGCTGCCAGCCCATGGTAGAGCATCGGCGCCATGCGGCCGGTCTCGAACACGATGCGCCGACAAGAGGGTGCTTTTGCCAGCGAGGCGACGATCGCCTCCGGCGTCGATGTCGTCTTCTCCTCGTGAACGACTGCTCCCTCGCGGTCGACGACGCAGACGTGCGTCTCTTCCATCGAGATATCCAGGCCGGAGGCGCTGCCGATGATGGGCGAACGGACGAACGTTCAGGATGCTCTGTTCTACGAGTTCAGCCTCGAGCGCCATGTGCCGGCCAATCACCTGTTGCGGTCGATAGACAGGTTCGTTGACCTGTCCGGCCTGCGCGCGCATCTGAAGCCATTCTACAGCGAATTGGGCCGCCCTCGGTCGATCCCGAATTGATGATCCGGATGCTGCTGGTGGGCTATTGCTTCGGCATCCGCTCGGAACGGCGGCTGTGCGAGGAGGTCCACCTCAATCTCGCATATCGCTGGTTCTGCCAGCTCGGGCTGGAAGGCGATGTGCCCGACCATTCGACCTTCTCGAAGAACCGCCACGGCAGGTTCCGCGATAGCGGCCTTCTGCGCGAATTGTTCGAGACGACGGTGCGCCGTTGCATTGCGGAGCGACTGGTAGGCGGCGAGGGTTTTGCCGTCGACGCCAGTTTGATCCGCGCGGACGCGCATCGTCAGAACGGCGTGAAGGTGAAGGAAGAGCTTGACCCATCCGCCAAGCGGGCCGTGGCCGAGTATCTTGCTGTCCTGGACGATGCGGCGTTCGGCGCGGCCACGCCGGTTGAACCGAAGTTCATCTCGCCTGTCGATCCCGCCGCGCGCTGGACGGCTTCCTGGGGCGGCCCGGCCGTCTATGCCTATTGCGCCAACTATCTGATCGACGTGGAGCACGCTGTCATTGTCGATGTGGAGCCATCGACTGCGGTGCGCCAGGCCGAGGTCACTGCGGCCAAGACGATGATCGAACGCTCCCACGACGATCACAATCTGTGGCCCGAGCGGCTGATCGCCGACGCTGGCTATGGCTCGGCCGAGATGCTGGCCTGGCTGGTCCATGAACGCGGCATCGAGCCGCATATCCCTGTCTTCGACAAATCCGAACGCCGGGATGGAACCTTTGAACGGGCGGACTTCGAATATGACCGCGAGCGCGATCTTTACGTCTGTCCCGGCGGCAGGGAATTGCGGCAAAGACAGCGCAACTTCACAAATGAGCGTCCGCCACCGGTCGACGACATCGGCATGGTTCGTTACCGCGCTCGCAAGGCCGACTGCGATGCATGCGCCTTAAAGGCCAGATGCTGCCCGAAGGCGCCGGCCCGCAAAATCCTGCGCTCCATCCACGAAGGCGCCCGCGACATGGCCCGGAATATTGCAACGACCGACGCCTACGTCGTCTCCAGACGACAACGTAAGAAGGTCGAGATGCTGTTTGCACACCTCAAGCGCATCTTGAGACTGGACCGCTTGCGCTTGCGCGGACCGAACGGCGCAAAAGACGAATTCCATCTCGCCGCCGCAGCCCAAAACCTTCGCAAACTCGCAAAACTGATACCGATGCCAGAACCGAGGCCGGTCTGAGGGCCGAGCGCCCACATTCAGCTCAAAGGTCCGAAAGTCGCCCCGATCAGAACATCGACTTCTTCAACACAATCGACCCGATACGAACGTCGAACTTTCGAGGCAATCGGACAACTACTCTTGAACGCTGCCGTCGTCATCTGACCTCGGCAGTGGTCCAGGTCGATCGATCCCAACTGTTTCGCTCGCCGACGCAGTGCCTTTTTTCAGCACGGCAACGTCGAGCAGTGCGGTGAGGGAACCGATTGCGGCGCGTGCCGGCCTTGGTGGTCACCTTTTGACCTCAAGGCACCTTTCTATCGCTGCAGCGCGAACAGTTTTCATATCTGCTCGAACGTGCACCGCACCTACGGGCGCGGCTGGAACAGGTGCTGACCTCGAGAGAGGCAGAAGGTGAAGCGGAGCGGCCTTTGACAAAGGGCGCTGCCCATGATCCTCTGACCCGAGGCGTCGGTTTATCGACGGCATGATCCCGACCGAAGCGACTATACAGTAATGATGCATCACACAAGCCTTCCCTTCGGAGCAAGATGCTAATTACGATAGTAGAGCCGCATCGTCGATTTCCCGAGTCCAACGAACCATCCGTTACGCAGGAGTTTGCTGATGCAAAACGAAATTGTTTTTGCCCATAATCCTTTTAGCGAGCTGACGGAAGTTCGCGCTAGCGCCTTGCATGGTTGGGGTGTGTTCGCGAGACGACTCATCCCTAAGGGGACAGTTTGGTGGCAGGCGCGTTCGCAAGATGTGCTGGTGATAGAGCGAGATCAATACGAAGCTATTGACTCCTTGCCCCGTACCGTTCTTGTCAATGGGCTTCTGGACGCCATTTTGCATTATAGCTACTACCCGAGTGGTCTTAACCGGCTTATTTTGATCCTGGATGGAGCACAATTCACCAACCATTCATTCACCCCCAACTCCGTCGACGACCCAACCAAACTTCAAAGCTTAGCGCTTCATGACATCGGACCGGGAGCCGAAATCCTGGAAGACTATTCCCACTATGGAAAATGTCCGTGGGCCCCTCTGTATGGCGAATTCGCGAAAGCGATTTGGGAACGGAATTGATGCTGCTGTCACGTTTTTCCGTTGATCTCATTACCAAAACTTGCTGATCAGAACCATGGCCCCATTTTCGCATTCCGGCCCGCGCGCAGTGTCGGCCATGTCGCTCAGGGGGGCTTTCCGGAGCCCGGAACGCGACCATTTCTCGGATTGCCTCTTGCTCGGCCTCGTGCGGGAGGTGTTCGCCATCGCCTCCGAACGTCCGAAAGGGGGCCGACAGCGGACAAGCAGCTTTCGGCCTCCGGAAAGCAAGAGCGGACGCGGCGCGACAGGTGCATTGTCTGGAGTTGACCGCCACAAGCCGACATCCTGGTGGGCATGGTTGACGCGACCCCTTGGATCGCTTGACCTGGGCGAATATGATCCTGACGCCTTGGAAAGGGACTCGGATGGAAATCGGCCGCATCGAGCGCAAGCTCTCGGCGATCCTTGCGGCTGACGTCGCCGGGTACAGTCGGCTGATGGGCGCCGACGAGGAAGGTACCCTCGACCGCTTGAACAGCCATCGCCGTGAGCACCTCGATCCCTGTATTGCCAGGCATCGCGGCAGGATCGTCAAAACGACGGGCGACGGGCTGTTGGCGGATTTCGGCAGTGTCGTCGACGCGGTGCGCTGCGCCGTCGAGGTGCAGGCCGGCATGGCAGAACGCAATGCCGCCGTGGCAGCTGACGAACGGCTCGAATTCCGGATCGGCATCAATGTCGGCGACATCATCGAACAGAACGGTGACGTCTTCGGCGAGGGGGTCAACATCGCCGCGCGTCTGGAGAGGATCGCCGAGCCGGGCGGGATCTGCGTTTCCGCACGCGTGCAGGAAGATGCAGCGGGAAAGATCGGCCTGCGCTTCGAGGATATGGGCGAGCAGGCGCTGAAGAACATCGCCCGGCCGATCCGCGCCTATCGTTTGCGCCCGGATGGAGCAAAGCAGTTCGGCCCATCGCGTCCAACGGAGCGCCTGCCCGACAAGCCGGCGCTTGCGGTGTTGCCGTTCCAGAACATGAGCGTCGACCCGGAGCAGGATTACTTTGCCGACGGCATTGTCGAGGACATCATCACGGCGCTCAGCCGGTTCAAGTCGTTTGCGGTGATCGCCCGCAATTCGAGCTTCGTTTACAAAGGCAAGGCAATCGATGTGCGTCAGGTGGCCAGGGAGCTCGGAGTTCGCTACGTGCTCGAAGGCAGCGTACGACGCTCCGGCGAGCGGCTGCGCATCACTGCACAGCTCATCGAGGCCGTATCCGGGGCGCATCTTTGGGCCGACAGGTTCGATGGCGTCGTCGCAGACGTATTCGACGTGCAGGACCGCATTGCCGAAAGCGTCATTGGCGTCATAGAACCACAGATCCGAGAGGCCGAAATCGAACGCTCCCGCAGGAAACGCCCGGAAAGCCTCGATGCCTACGATCTCTACCTGAGGGCACTGTCGAAGACTCACAGCGCGCGGCCCGAGGACAATGCCCAGGCTTTTGCTCTAATGATGGAAGCAGTCGCGCTCGAGCCGCACTACGCGCCGTTTCTGACCGGTGCCTGTTTTGCCCTTGAATTCCGCGTTGCCATGGGCTGGCCAGCGCTGACCGGCGACGACCGGGCAGCCTGTCTCGATCTGGTGCGCCGCGCACTCGCCGATCCGCAGGGCGATGCGACCGTGCTGGCGCAATGCGGCCTGACGCTGGCGACCCTGCGGGATTACGACCGGGGCATGCAGATCGTCGCCAATGCCGTCGAGGCGAACCCCAACAGCCAGTTTGTGCTGATGACCGCAGGTATCGCCGAATTCCATTGCGGGAATCTGGAGGACGCGCTCGCCCATAGTCGGCGCGCGATCCTGATGAGCCCGGGCGATCCGACGGTGCCGTGGGCCATGACCAATATTGCGCTCATACATATGGCGCTCGGCAACTATGCTGAGGCGATGAAGGCCGCGGAGCGGTCAATGGCGATCAATGCGGGCCTCGATCCGAGCTACTGGACCTTGATCGCGGCAAATGCCCAGCTCGGCCGAATGGATGAGGCGCGACGATACCTGGCAAAATTCCGGGCACTCGCGCCGGACGTCACGATCGCTAGGATCAGGGCAGGACTGCCAGAATACGATCCATCGCGCATGTCAGCGATCCTCGAGGGCTTGCGGATCGCAGGACTGGAGGAGGGCTAGCCACTGCGCGGATGAGACCCCCTGGCCGAGGTGCGATGCAGCTCCTCGGCGAGGGTGATCGCACACCTCCGAACGTCCATCGCCCATGACCGCTTTGCGTCCTCAAGGACTTAGGCGCGGTCTTTTCAAGAGAATCGGTCAAAAGTTGACCTACCCAAACGTCGGCTTGGCGGCAGCATGTTCGTCGTGAAAGACTTCTGGGCTGTGCCGTCCTATCCAAGGCTGCTTGAGCAACTGAACAATCGCCTCGGGCCCTACATGATTAGTGGGACGGGCACGGCAAAGGAGGCGCTCGACGCACTGGCACTCGATTGGGATGCGACGCTGCGGGACGACCGCTGCAACTAGCGGAACATAACGTGTCAGATATGCAGCGCGGGGCCGAGCGCCCTCGTCGCCGATTCCGGGAACGTCTTGCTACGACTTGGATGCGCGACCATGCGCGCCGGACTGAAGGTCGTCGGCGAGTCACGTACAGAACGTCTGCATATCGCGCGCAGAGCGCACCTTCGTGCCTGTTCGCTCGAATATCTGCTTTTGGGATACGGCTATAGTCTCCTGAACGACCGACCTGGGCGCTAACCTGCCGCTCCGCTCCCCCAAGGGCCATGGAAAGCGCCCGGCCCGTCGATGCGTTCGAAGCCGTGCGCGCCGAAGAAATCGCGTTGCGCCTGGATCAGGTTCGAGGTGCCGCGGCCCTGGCGGTAGCTGTCGAAATAAGCAAGCGCGGACGACAGCGCCGGCACGGGTGAGCCGGCTTCCGACGCCCGTGCCACGATGCGCCGCAGCGATGGATGCGCTTCCTGCATCATCGCAATGAAAGCCGGCGCCATCAGCAGATTGGTGGCCGCCCCGCCGGTGCCGAAGGCTTCCGCCATCGTGTCCAGCAATTGCGAGCGGATGATGCAGCCTGCCCGCCAGATCTTGGCGATGGTCGGCATCGGCAGGTTCCAGTTGAATTCCTTCGACGCGCCGCTCATCACCGCGAAGCCTTGCGCATAGGCTGATATCTTGCCGGCGAACAGCGCCAGTTCGAGATCGCCAAGAAGCGCGTCCTTGTCTCCGGAAATCTTGGTCACGCCGCCATTGCCATAGGCCTTTTCGGCGGCCAAGCGCTCGTCCTTGATCGACGACAAGACACGCGCCGCCACCGCGGCCTCGATCACCGTGGCCGGAATGCCGAGCTGCTGGGCCTCGATGACCGACCATTTGCCGGTGCCCTTCTGGCCGGCACGGTCGAGGATGATGTCGACCACCGGCTTGCCTGTCTTCGGATCGTCGGCGGCCAGCACCTTGGCGGTGATCTCGATCAGATAGGAGTTGAGCCGGCCCTTGTTCCAGCCGGCAAAAACCTGTGCGATCTGCTTCGGCCCCATGCTTAAGCCGTCGCGCAAGATGCCGTAGATCTCGGCGATCATCTGCATGTCGGCATATTCGATGCCGTTGTGGATGGTCTTGACGAAATGCCCCGCACCATCGGTGCCAAGCCATGCCGCGCAGGGCTCATCCCTGAACTTGGCCGAAATGGCGGTCAGCACCTTTTCGACGCGTTTCCAGGACTCTTCCGTGCCGCCGACCATGATCGACGGTCCATGGCGCGCGCCCTCCTCGCCGCCGGACACGCCCATGCCGATGAAGGTGAGACCCGAATCGGTCAGCTCGGAAAAGCGTCGCAACGTATCGCGGAAATTGGCGTTACCGGCATCGATGACGATGTCGTTGGCCGACAACACACCGCGCAGCGCTGCGATCTGCTCGTCGACCGGCTTGCCGGCCAGCACCATGATGATGATCGGCCGCGGCGGCCGAATGGCGGCGGCGAGTTCCTCCAGGCTGTAGCAGGGCACGACCATGTTCTTCAGCGCGCCGGCATTCTCGACGAAGGCGTCGGTGCGCGCGGCGGTGCGGTTGAAGACGGCTATGCGGTGCCCCTTCTCGGCGATATTGAGCGCCAGGTTGGAGCCCATCGTGCCAAGGCCGATCAGGCCGATTTCGGCTTTTTCCATCGTTTCTTCCCTGCTTTCGGATCTTTTGCCTGGCCGCGATTTGCGATGACCATTTTTGTTGGGATGCCATTCTTGCCGCGATGCCATTCTTGCCGAAATGAATGACGGGCCTTCAGGCCCGCGTCAACCGCACTCGCCGAATTGTGTTGCAAACGGCAAGCTTGTCCTCACGGCCTGATGTCGATCGGCGCCTCTATCTTCACGATCTCAAAATCCGAGACGAGAATATCGAGCCGCGCCGTCCATCGGCCGGGAACCGGGACGACGAGATCGTCGACGCGCCAGGTGCCGTCGCCTGGTTTTTTCGCCGCGCGTTTGATCGGCTCGATGCCGGAGTCGGGTTTTGACAGCACCAGCGTCACTTGCTCAGCGTCGAGCGGGCCGAAATCCCCGGTCATGATGACGATCGAGGCGGCAACAGCTCCAACATGGCCGGGCGTGATGCTGAGGTCGGCCATCGCCTTCGGCGTGTGGATATGCACCGATGCCGGCTGCGCCGCTGCGATCGCCAGGGCGCGTGGCGGCGGCGTGAAACGCCAGCCGGTGGCAACGCCGAATATCGCCAGAACGATCAGCATTTCAATGCCGATCGAGCGGACCAGCCTCTTCTGTGCTTCCGTCTCTCCCGCTTCCGCCGGACCGGTCAGCTTCCAGCGGTTGGTCGCGGCCAGCGTGAACAGAAAGAACAGCAGCGCCAGCTTGACCAGCAGCAGCCGGCCATAGGCGGTCTCGAGCAAAGCTGCGGGCGTCTGCACCTGGACGACAGCCAGCACGAAGCCGGTGGCCGCAAGCACGGCCACGACAGGCAGGATCGCTTGGGAAAACCGATGCAGGAAAGGCGCGGCCTCGGGCGGCTTCCGCCGCATGGCGAGACCGAGCGGCGCCAGCGCCCCAGCCCAGAAGGCAATGCCGGCGCCGTGCAGAAACACCATCGGCCCTGTCAGCCATTGCGGTTCGGCGGCACTTGCATGCCCGCTGGCGGCGAGGGCGGCGCCGACACCGGCCAAACCGGCAGCGGCAAACAGTTTTGCGCCGCCGCGCGGCCCGACCAACGACAGCAGGCCTAGGCCAAGCGCCACCAGCGCGACCAGCACCGTCCGGCCGAAGCTGGTGGCGAGCCCGGCCTTCCAGATGTCCGGCTGCGCCAGCCGGGCGAGCGGTGCACCGAGCGCGTCCAGTCCCTGCAAGCCGAGCGACAAGGGCGCCGCGGCAAGGCCGCACAGGATCGCGGCGATGACGAAGCGCTGGCCGGCACGCCCGCCCTTTGCCAGCCAGGCGATGGCAAAAGCGCCGCCGACGCCGAGAAACAGGCCGACATAGAGAAAGACCTTGCCGATCCAGATTGCCGACCTCAGGCCCCGGTCGACAGCTTCGGAGACGGCCGGCGCAGCGCTCGGCGCGCCGATGGAAAACAGCGCCGAGCCGCCGACCGGATGGCCATCGGCGGAGATCACCCGCCAGCTCAGCACATGCGTGCCGGATCCGAGCCTTTGCGGATTGTCGATGTCGAGCGTCTGGGCATTGAGCCGAAAAGACGTCAGCGAAACCGGCGTTCCATCAGGCCGCACCAAGGTCAGCACCAGCGGTGACACCGGCTCGCTGAAGGTCAGCGAGAATTGAGCGGGGCTCTGCGCCAGCACGGCGCCGTCCGCCGGCTCGGTTGTGACCAACGCCGCGTGGGCGAAGGCCTGACTTGGCGCGGCAATGGTGGCAAGCAGCACGATCGCAGCCAGCAGGCAGATCGCAGGTCGGCCGGCTGTGCAGACCGTTCGCAGGAGGGGTGCAGCACTCATGTCACGGCCACAAAAACAGCGGCGTGCTCTTTCGAACAAGGCGCCGCCAAAAATCACTTCTTCGGCAGCAGCTTGAGACCAGGCGCCGGATATTCCAGCGCGTCCTCATCCTGGCCGGCCGTTGGTATCTCGATCCAGCGTTCGGCGGCGCCGTCGCATTCCTGCACCACCGGGAAGTAGAGCGTTTGGCCTGCCGGCAGATCCGCCGCCAGTGTGCCGCGGAAGACGAATTCGTCGTAGAATTCGTCCGGCAGGCTGCCGCCGCTCCAGTTGACTTCCTTGACGCCGCTGGACACCTCTTGACCATGTAGCTGATAGGATTTCTCGTATCTGCCGTTCTTGACCTGCAGCGTCCAGCCGGCTTTCGGCATCGGCTTCACTGAAATCACTCCCTCCGGGATCTGCACGCGCACGGCGGTCGTCGCCTTGCCCTCACAGCCATGCGGCACGCGCAGCATCGCCTTATAGGTCGAGCCGACAGGCGCCTCCTGGGTTTCGAGCGTGACATGGGCGAAAGCCGTACCCGTCCCGAAGACGAGAAACGCGCAAGCCGAGAAAAGATACTTGTTCATGATGGTCTCTCTGATTTCATGATGGTTTCTGATTGCGAATTTTAAGATTTTGTCCGGATCAATTGGCATGGTCATCCATGCCGCCCGTTTCGCCGATGCCTTCCACGGCGAAGTCGACGGTGACGGTGCCGGCCTTCTCGAAGGTCAGCGTGGCTGGAAACGTCTCGCCTTGCTTCGGTTGCCGCTTTAAGCCGACGAACATCAGATGATAGCCGCCGGATGCCAGCGCGACCTTGCCGCCGGCCGGAATTTCAAGGCCGCCGCTGACCGGCCGCATGGTCATGACCCCATCCTTGACGCCCATTTCGTGCAGTTCGGCCTTGGCCGAAATTTCAGAGGAGATCGACAGCAGCCGGTCCGGCGAACTGCCGGTGTTGGTGATGGTGAAATAGCCGCCGGCCACTTTGGCGCCAGTTGGCGTGGCGCGCGACCAGGGATGCACGATCTCGAGGTCGCCAACCCTGAACTCATGCGCGAAAACGGCCTGGGCGCTGACGAACAGGAGGGCGAGGAGGAACACGGTGATGCCGAGTCGCTCCTCGAAGCTGTGCGGGAAGGACCTGTTGCGGCCGAACCGCGCGCGGAAAAAGTGAGACATGATAGCTCCAGAACTGAGAGATCGCGCCGGCAGCCGGTCGCGAACAGTTTCGATTTCGAATGAATGCGCTCGCCAAGGCTTCCGCAAGGCGATCTGGGACGGATCAGGCCGTCACTGGCGGCGCGCGCGGATTCGACGGAGAGCGGTCGCGGGCAAAGTCGAGATGCCTGAACGCCGGCAGCACAAAGGCGACGGTTTCGATGGAAAAGTCGCCGGCCACCGTGGCGGCAGCGGGTGGCGGCGCATAGGCAGCCGCGGCCACACCGCAGCCAAGCATGCAGCAAGCCGGCATGTGCTGCTGCGGATCGCCGCCTGGAAGCTGGGCCGCGCCCTCCTGGGTGCAGATGACATTGCCGAAAGCGTCGAGTTGCGAAGCATTCGGGCTTAAGCCGAGGGCGAATGCGCCAAGCGCCGACTGAAGCACGAGCAAGCAGGCCACGGCGAACGCGGCCGGCATGCTCCATCGTCTCCGCCGGATTGTCAAAGACCTGCCTCTTCACGCAGCAACGGCCAGATGTCTAGCACGGGCTCAGCAGGTGGAAAATCGCCAAATCACTGCTGCGGCAACGCGGCGCGATCGGGGCGCTGCTGGCCTTCCGGAATCGACGTCAGCAACGTGTGCCGTGCCGACTTCAGATGCTTGCGGCAGGCGGCGTCGACCATGCTTAGATCGCGCGATTTGAGCGCCGCGATATAGGCCAGATGCTCCGCGACCGCCACTTCGTTGCGCTCGCGCTCCTGCGCCTTGTTCCACTGGTAGTGATAGTGGAAGATCATGGCGATGACGTCGTAGAAATCGACGATGAAGCGATTGTGCGACGCGCGGTGAATCAGCCGGTGAAAGCGCTCGTCGAGCTCCGAGAATTCGTTGAAGCGCGTGGCGATCTCGCGCGCCAGCAGGCGATGCTCGTTTTCCAGCAGGTCGAGGTCGGCCCAGACCGGGCTGTCTTCCGGCAGGGCGGCGAAGGCGGCAGCCGAGCGCAATTCGAACATCTCGCGGATTTCGGTCAATTCCAGCGCGAAAGCGCGGGTAAAACCTTTCAGCACCCAATGGCTGTTGCGGCGTTTCTCGATCAGCCCGAAGCGGGAAAAGCGGATCAGGAACTCGCGCACGCTGGTGGTGCCGACGCCGATCTCGCGCGCCAGCTCGAGCTCGTTGATCTGCATGCCGGGCTCGGCGCCGCCGGCAAGCAGCCGCCGCATGAAGGAGCGCTCGATGATCTGCGACAACGTGTCGGTCTCTTCCTCGGGGAAAAAGTCGTCCGGCCGCGGCACGCGCAAAACCGTCTTGCTGCGTTTGTTCCAGGCGATCAGCCCCGTTTCTTCCATGCGCGCAAGGATGGTGCGGACCGTCGTGCGGCTGACGCCAAGCAGGGCGCCCAGTTCGGGCTCCGACGGCAGGCTTTTCGTTTCGTCGAGCAGCCGCAGACCGCGATTGTAGGCGTCCTTATAGACGTTATTGCTCTTCGACATCCCTGCCCCATTGCGCGCCGGCGCTTGCGGCGGCCGGCTTGAAGCGCGATATTGACAAACGTTCCTAGCGCGGGCCCCCAAAAAGCGGAATTGCTTTTCAGAAGTCAGCCTGGTTTCAGTGTCCGGTCCTCTGCGCATCCATAGGATACGCGCCGCGCTGTCACGAAAAAACAATTGACGCAAAACTGTTTTTTCACGATAAAAGACATTAACTGTTAACAGGCGCATGTCAATCCGCTTGCCCATCCCAGGAACACCCAGGAAACAGCCCGTGAACGCCGCAAACAGCATTCTTCTGTCTCCCGCCGACAATGTCGCGGTCGCCAATGGCCGCATCGAGATCGGCGCGGTGCTGCCGGGCGGCGCCGTCGCCACGGCGCTGATCGAACCCGGCCACAAGGTGGCGATCAAGCCGATCGCCGCCGGTGAAGCCGTGGTCAAATACGCCCAGGCGATCGGCCGCGCCACCCAGGACATCGCACCCGGCGAGCATGTTCATTCGCACAATCTGGTCTTCGAGTCCGGGCGTTTGCCGGTGGTGCCGCCGAGCGAAGCCGTGCACGCGACCGAGGCCGACCGCGCCCGCACCTTCATGGGCTACTGTCGTGCCGACGGCCGTGCCGGCACGCGCAACTTCATCGGCATTCTCGCCAGCGTCAATTGCTCGGCCACCGTTTGCCATGCCATCGCCGACGAGGCGAACCGCACGCTCCTGCCCAGATATCCCGGCATCGACGGCTTCGTTCCGATCGTCCACGGCCAGGGCTGCGGCATGAGCGCCACCGGCGACGGCATGATGGTGCTGCACCGCACGCTGGCCGGCTATGCCCGTCATCCGAATTTCGGCGGTGTGCTGATGGTCGGTCTCGGCTGCGAGGTCAACCAGCTCACCCTCTATGGCCAGAAGGGCGTCGCCGCGGGAAAACGCCATTTCAACATCCAGGAAGCCGGCGGTTCGCGCAAATCTGTCGAGAAGGCAATGGTCGTGCTGGCCGAGATCGCCGAGGAGGTCGGCAAGCTTGAGCGTGAGCCGATCCCGGTCAGCGAGATCGTCGTCGGCCTGCAATGCGGCGGCTCGGACGGCATGTCCGGCATCACCGCCAATCCGGCACTGGGCGCCGCCGTCGATATCCTGGCCGGCGTCGGCGGCATCGGCATCCTCTCCGAGACGACGGAAATCTACGGCGCCGAGCATCTGCTGGCCTACCGTGCGGCGAGCCCGGAGATCGCAGCCAAGCTGGACGGCTATGTGAAGTGGTGGGAAGACCATGTCGCCAAGCACGGCGCTTCCATCGACAACAATCCGTCGCCCGGCAACAAGCGCGGCGGCCTGACCACCATCCTGGAAAAGTCGCTGGGCGCGGTCGCCAAGGGCGGCCAGACGCCGCTCAACGGCGTCTTCGGCTATGCCGAGAAGGTCACCGGGCACGGCCTGGTGTTCATGGACACGCCCGGCTACGACCCGGTCTCCGCCACCGGCCAGGTCGCGGGCGGCGCCAACGTCATCGTCTTCACCACCGGCCGCGGCTCCTGTTTCGGCTGCCGGCCGACACCGTCGATCAAGGTCGCCAGCAACTCAACCATGTACCACGTGATGGAAGAGGACATGGACGTGAATTGCGGCGTCATCGCCTCGGGCGAAAAGACCATCGCCGGCATGGGCCGCGAGATCTTCGAACTGATCGTCGAGACGGCTTCCGGCCGCAAGACCAAGAGTGAGGAGTTCGGCTACGGCGACAACGAGTTCGTGCCCTGGCACCTCGGAGCGACCCTCTAGACCAGCCACTAACTGACTTAAGACATAGACGGGCCAGGCAAATGGCCGGTGGGAGGCTTTGCATGAAGAAACGCTGTGTTGGCAGCACTGCGCTGGAAATAACCGAGGTCAGCTTCGGCGGCGCGGCGGTCGGCGGCCTCTACCGAGCTTGCCCGCGCGAGGCGGCGATGCAGACGCTGCAGGTCGCCTGGGATGCCGGTTTGCGCTATTTCGATACGGCGCCCTTCTACGGCTTCGGCCTTTCGGAACGCCGCTTCGGCGATTTCCTGCGTGACAAGCCGCGGGACTCCTACGTGCTGTCGACCAAGGTCGGGCGCCTGTTGCGGCCGGTGCCGGAAGACCAGATTCCGGACCATTCCTATGTCGATCCGCTGCCCTTTGCGCTCGACTACGACTATTCCTACGACGGCATCATGCGTTCGGTCGAGTTCAGCTATGCGCGGCTTGGCCTCAATCGAATCGACATCCTGTTCGTCCACGACATCGGCGTCTACACGCATGGCGTCGAGAAAACGAAGCTGCATTTCCGCCAGTTTATGGATGGCGGGCTGAAGGCGCTGGAAGAGCTGAAGTCGTCCAGGGTCATTTCCGCCTACGGCCTTGGCGTCAACGAGGTGCAGATCTGTCTCGATGTCCTGCGCCAGGCGCCGCTCGACTGCATCCTGCTCGCCAGCCGCTACTCACTGCTCGACCGCACCGCCGAAGCCGAATTGCTGCCGCTTTGCCGGCAACTGCAAACCTCGCTGATCATCGGTGGCGTCTTCAATTCCGGCATCTTGGCGACCGGCCCGGTGCCGGGTGCGCATTTCGATTACCTGCCGGCCACCCAGGACATTCTTGACCGCGTCGGCGCCATGGAAAAGATCGCAACCGAGGGCGGCTACCCGCTTGCAGCGGCGGCGTTCCAGTTCCCGCTGCACGAGCCTGTGGTAGCTTCTGTGCTGACGGGCACCGCCAAACCGACCAACCTGGCGCGAAATCTCCAACTGCTCGACATCCAGGTGCCCGAAACCGACTTCGCCAAATATGATTCCTACACGGTCGTACAGAAACTCGGCTGATGACCTGCGGCCTTCGCCGGTTAACGGCGGACGGTGCGGTCAGGAGGCGTCACAATCGTACCCTGAAGAAAAGAATGAATATTCCATCTTGACTGGATGTTGGAATTAATATTCCATTCCTTTCGGAGAGGATCTGGAGGGTTTCCAATGAGGATCGGCACTCCCTTCCGGTAGAGGCATACGGAGGGCGTGCGAAACACCGCTTGCGTCGACCCAACCTATGCACTATCAAAATGCGGTAAATGTTTTTTATTGATAAAGTTCTGTTTGGGCAGCGCCTATCCAAACCGGGCTTCCGCAACATTCACCGGGCGACTTAGGGAGGAAGTCTAATGAAATTCGTGACCAGCATTCTCAACCGCCGCGCATTCGTGGCGCTCGCCGCCGCCTCGATGCTTGCCGGCGTGATGCATTCAGCGCCGGCTTCGGCGGCGGACGTAACCATTCCGATCATCGTCAAGGACACCACCTCTTTCTACTGGCAGATCGTCCTGGCCGGCGCCCGCAAGGCCGGCAAGGACCTCGGCGTCGACGTGCCGGAACTCGGCGCCCAGGCGGAGACCGACGTCAACGGCCAGATCTCGATCCTTGAAAACGCCGTCGCCGGCACCCCGGCTGCCGTCGTCATCGCGCCGACCGAAGCCAAGGCGCTCGGCAAGCCGATCGATGAGGCTGCCACCAAGGTCAAGATCATCGGCATCGACTCTGGCGCCGACTCCAAGGCCTTCACTTCGTTCCTGACCACAGACAATATCCAGGGCGGCCGCGTCGCCGCCGACGGGCTGGCGGCCGCGATCGCCGAAGCCAATGGCGGCAAGATCGAGGGCGACGTCGCCCTGATCACCGCGCTTCCGGGCGCTGGCTCGCTCGAACAGCGCGCCCAGGGCTTCAAGGAACAGCTAGCCGCCAAATATCCCGGCCTCAAGCTCATTGCCGACAAATACGCCGACGGCCAGGCCACGACCGGCCTCAACATCGCGACCGACCTGATCACCGCCAACCCGAACCTCAAGGGCATCTTCGCCTCCAACCTGATCATGGCGCAGGGCGTCGGTCAGGCGATCGCCGAGAACAGCCTGGCCGGCAAGGTCGGGCTGATCGGCTTCGACAGCGACGAGAAGCTGGTCAAGTTCCTCAATGACGGCGTCATTTCCGGCCTCGTCGTCCAGGACCCGTACCGGATGGGCTATGACGGCATCAAGACGGCGCTCGCTGCCTCGAAGGGCGAGAAGGTCGAGGCCAATGTCGACACCGGCGCCAACCTTGTCACCAAGGCCAATATGAAAGATCCGAAGATCGACGCGCTGCTCAATCCGAAGCTCGACTGAGCACCGGCATTGGCGCACCGTTTCCGGGGCTTTTTGCCCCGGAAACGACCTACACTCGTGCCACTTGTGAGGCCGATCTGGGAGGATTGTCATGACGTCGATGGCGCAGGAACTGCATCCCGCCCCAACGCTGGAACCGGGCAGGACGATCCTCGAACTCAAGGGACTGGAAAAGCAGTATCCCGGCACGCACGCTCTGAAGCCGATCAACCTTGCCTTCAAGGCCAGCGAAATCCACGCCATTGTCGGCGAGAACGGTGCCGGCAAATCCACCCTGATCAAGCTTCTGACCGGCGTCATGCCGCGCACCTCCGGCGACGTCATCTGGGAGGGCAAGCCCGCCGCATTGGCGACGCCGCATGAGGCGATGGCGCTCGGCATCAATGCCGTGCATCAGGAGGTCGTTCTGTGCCGCCATCTCACTGTCGCGGCCAACATGTTCCTCGGCGAGGAGGATTCCCGTTTCGGCATCCTGCAGCAGCGGGCCATGGTCAGGGAAGCGCAGAAGATCATCGACGATCTCGGCTTCGATCTGCCGGCGCATGTCGTGCTGGGTGACCTGACCATAGGCCAGCAGCAACTGATCGCCGCCGCCCGCGCCACCGTGCGCGGCACCAAGTTCCTGATCTTCGACGAACCGACTGCCTATCTCACCCGCAAGGAAGCCGACCAGCTGTTCACGCTAATCCGCCGGCTGAAGGGCGAAGGCGTCACCATCATCTACATCAGCCACCGCATGGAAGAGGTGTTCGAGCTCGCCGACCGCGTCTCGGTGCTGCGCGACGGCACGCTTGTCGGCACCCGGAACATCGCCGAGACCAACGACGCCGAGCTGGTCAAGATGATGATCAACCGCTCGATCGAGCAAGTCTATCACAAGGAGCATTTTACCCCGGGCGCGACGCTCCTCGAAGCCAGAAATCTTTCCGGCAAGGGCTTCGAAAATGTCTCGATGACGGTCCGTGCCGGAGAAATCGTCGGGCTCTACGGCCTGATCGGCGCCGGGCGCAGCGAGTTCGTCACCACGCTCTACGGCCGTCATCGCAAGTCGGCCGGCCAGATCCTCTGGGAGGGCAAGGAGGTTCAGGTCAACTCCGAGCATGACGCAATCAGGCTCGGCATGGCGCTGGCGCCGGAAAGCCGCCGTGACCAGGGCCTCTGCCTTAACCTGCCGGTCGGCCTCAATCTCAATCTGCCGATCTACAAGCGCATCTCCAGCAATCTGCTGATCTCCAGCGCACAGGAGAAGGCCGAAGCGGATCGCCAGATCGCTAATCTCAGGATCAAGACGCCGACGCGCAACGCGCTCGCCTCCAGCCTGTCCGGCGGCAACCAGCAGAAGATCGTCATCGGCAAATGGCTGGCGCACGGCGCCAAGCTGTTCATCTTCGACGAGCCGACAGTTGGCGTCGATGTCGGCACCAAGGCCGAGATTTACCGCCTGTTCAGTGCGCTTTTGTCCAATGGCGCCGGCATCATCCTGATCTCGTCCTATCTGCCCGAGGTCTATGAACTGGCCGACACGCTGCATGTGTTCCGGCGCGGCAAACTGGTGGCCACTCATGGTTTCCACACTGCCGACCATGAGGAGATCCTCACCCAGGCGCTGGCCGAGAAACAAGAAAAACCGGGAGGACAGATATGAGCACCGAGGCGATACCGGCCGAAAGGCCGAAACGCAACTACAACGCCCTGTTCGGGCTGACACTGCTGGCGCTGCTGGTATTATTGTGGGTCATCCTGTCGGTGGCGACGGCGAGCTTCGCCTCCGCCAACAACATCTCGAACCTGCTGCGGCAAGGTTCGATGATCGCCATCCTGGCGGTTGGCCAGACCTTCGTCATCATCACCGGCGGCATCGACCTTTCCGTCGGCGCCGTGGTCGGCTTCGCCACCGTCATCGCGGCGATGTTGATCAATGCCGGCGTGCCGATTTTCCTCGCCATCCTGATCACCTTGCTGGTCGGCGTCGCCATCGGCCTGTTCCACGGTTTCGGCATTGTCAAGATGGGCCTGCCGCCCTTCATCATCACACTGGCGACACTGACCTCGCTTCGCGGCATCGGCCTCTTGATGACCAACGGCAACTCGATCTCGATCAACAACGATGCCTTCCAGACATTTTCGCGCAGTTCCTTCGCCGGCATCCCCAATCTGTTCTGGATGGTGATCCTCGTCGGTATCCCGGCGTATGTCTTCCTGCATCACAGCCGCTGGGGCCGGTATCTGTTCTCGGTCGGCTCCAACGCCGAGGCCTCGCGTCTGTCCGGCGTCAACGTCCAGCGCACCATCTACATGGCCTACACGCTATCGGGCCTCTGTGCGGCTTTTGTCGGCGTGCTGCTCGCGTCGCGCATCGGCATCGGCAATCCGACACAGGCCGAGGGCTGGGAGTTGCAGGCGATCGCCTCGTCGGTGATCGGCGGCACTTCATTGTTCGGCGCCGTCGGCTCGGTGCACGGACCGCTGCTCGGCGCCTTCATCCTCGCCACCATCAACAACGGCGCCAATCTCTTGAACGTCAATGCCTTCTGGCAGCGCATCATTACCGGCGTGCTGATCATCGTCATCGTCTATTTCGACGGACTGCGCCGCCGCGGCAAGTAGACCATCTTAACAACCGCCGGCTCGCGTTAGCGGGCCAGCGGTTCCATGAACCGACTGGATCAAAGCATGAAAGCCGTCGTCTGCCGTTCGCCCGGTGAGCTTGTTGTGGAAGACCGCCCGGCGCCGGGCACTCCGCCCTCTGGCTGGGCATTGGTCGCGGTCAGTCATGTCGGCATCTGCGGCACCGACTATCACATCTTCGAGGGCAAGCATCCGTTCCTCGCCTATCCCCGCATCATGGGCCACGAGGTCTCCGGCACCGTGATCGAGGCTGGCGAAGGCGTCGATCTGGCCGTCGGCGAACCGGTGATCATCAACCCGTATCTCGCCTGCGGCAAATGCATCGCCTGCCGCCAAGGCAAGCCGAATTGCTGCGTCAGGATCGAGGTGCTCGGCGTCCACCGCGACGGCGCCATGTGCGAACGGATCCTGGTGCCGGCGCAAAATCTCTATCCGGCCAACGGCCTGTCGCTGGCCGACGCCGCCGCCGTCGAATTCCTGGCGATCGGGGCGCACGCCGTGCGGCGCTCGCTGGCTGATCCCGGCGCGCGCACGCTGGTCATCGGCGCCGGGCCGATCGGCCTCGGCACGGCGCTATTTGCCCGTATCGCCGGTCTCGACGTGACGCTGCTCGACATGAGTGCCGAGAGGCTGGGCTTCGCCGCAAGCGAACTCGGCTTCGCCACCCTCGACGGTTCGCAGCAGTCTGCGACCGACCTGGTGCGCGAGGCGACCGGCGGCGAAGGTTTTGACGTGATTTTCGATGCCACCGGCAACACCCAGTCCGTCCAGTCGGCCTTCGCCCATGTCGCGCATGGCGGGACGCTGGTCCTGGTCAGCGTCGTCAAGGACGACATCGTCTTTTCCGATCCTGAATTCCACAAGCGCGAGATGACGCTGATCGGCAGCCGCAACGCGCTGCGCGCCGACTTCGACCATGTCGCCGCCTCGATCCGCGACGGTGCTGTTCCGCTGGCAAAGCTCGTCACCCATCGCACGACGCTTGGCGACACACCGCGCGACCTCGCCCGCTGGGCGCATGAGAAATCCGGCCTGATCAAGGCTGTCATCCAGGTCGGATGAGATGTCGGTCTGGCACGAAAAATTCGGCGGGCGATATTGCAGGATTGGCAGAGCGCATGCCTTGGCGATTAGCCGAAACATCCATCACTTCGTCATCCTATGGCGGAGCAAAGGAGCGAAGCGACGCGGCGAAGACCATAGGATCCATGCCGTTACATACGAGCGTTGCAGCAGTACAGAACGACCTCTGTCTTGCGCCGTCTTTACTCTTCGCGCGAGGTCACGGCATGGATCCTTGGGTCTTCGCGACGGAGCTGCGCTCCTGCTTCGCCCAAGGATGACGACGTTGAAGGCTAATCGTTCACCGACAGCCTCAGCTCCACGCGCTCCGCTGAAAAGCGCGACTCCGCAAACTGGATCGGCTGGCCGTCCGGCGTGACGTTGACGGCGACCGTGACCAGCACGATGGCGCCGGGCTGCAGATCGAGATCGGCAAGGTCGGTGGCGTCCGCGTGGCGGGCCGACAACACCGTCGATTGCCTGAGATAGTCAGCGATGCCGAAACGCTGGAGTGAGGCGGTCACCGATCCGGTTTCGGCCATGGCGGCATCGATGCCGGCGAAGCGTCCCGCATCAAACCAGCCGGTGGCACGCGAGACCGGTTGCCCATCGGCTTCGCCGCGTGTCTCGAGGCGTATGACAGTCGAACCCTTGGCGAGCCCCAGCCCTTCGGCGACGCGCCGGCTGGCCGGCTCGACCGCCGATTCGAGCAGCACGCTGCGACGCTCCGACGCCTGCCCTTGCAAGCCCTCCGAAAACCGGGTGCGCGCGCCGATCGGATAGGACAGGCGCTTGCGCGACAGCACGAAGGTGCCGCGCCCCTGTTCGGCCCGGAGCACGCCATCCTGCACCAGTGCTGCGATGGCGCTGCGCACCGTATGGCGGTTGACGCTATAGCGCTCGGCCAGTGCAACTTCCGGTGGCAGCGCAGCATTCTCGGCAAAGTCGCCGACGGCGATCGAATGCAGGATCTGCTCGGCGATCTGCCGCCACAGCGAGACGCCGCTGCGCCGCTCCAAGCTGCTGGCCATCTGCTGACCGATCATCTCTTTGCCCCGGGCTTTTTCGCCGTGTCATCCATCCGTCATGGACAGGCTTTAGAGAATAGGTATAATTTGTATAATTGTCTACATCATTATACAAATTGGAACGAGAAGGAACGGCGCCATGCGAGAACAGGAAGCGCGCGATCAGCAGCTTGAGCGCAAGGCCATCATGGCGACGCTGGCGCAATCGACCGGCGACGATATCGTCCGTCTCTGGAACGAAGCCGGCCTGCCTTCGCAAGCAGAACTCCTGCGCGGCCCCGAAACCGGCCTGGTCACCGTGCGTGGCCGCATCGGCGGCGGCGGCGCGCCATTCAACGTCGGCGAGGCGACGGTCACCCGCGCCACCGTCCGGCTCACATCCGGGCAGGTCGGCCACTGCTACGCGCTCGGCCGTGACAAGCAGAAAGCAAAACTGGCGGCGATCGCCGACGCGCTCTGGCAGGATCCCACCCGCCGCTACGAGGTCGAGACCAAACTCATTGCGCCGCTGCAGGCCGCACTGGCCAGCGCACGTGAACGGCGGCGCGCCGAGACGGCGGCAACGAAGGTCGATTTCTTCACCATGGTGCGCGGAGAAGACTGATGGACATCGCAACGCAAGCGATCGAGGGCGGCTTTTCCGATCCGGTGTTCGACGCCCAGACAGTGTTCCGCGCCGTGATGGATGCGATGGCGCGGCCAGGCACCCTGCAGCCCACGCCGATCTTTGCCCGCCCGCCGGCGCCACTGTCGGCCACCGCGGGCGCCATCGCGCTGGCGCTGTGCGACAACGACACGCCGCTCTGGCTCGATCTCGCTTTGCAGGCCCCGGCAGCGGTAAAATCCTGGCTTGGTTTCCACACCGGCGCGCCGCTGGCCAACACGCCGGCCGATGCGCATTTCGCGCTGATCGCCACGCCGGCCGAGATGATGGCGCTCGACGGCTTTTCACAAGGCACCCAGGACTATCCCGACCGCTCGACGACGCTGATCCTGCAGGTGAGCGATCTCGTCTCGGGCGCCCCTCTGCTGCTCGAAGGTCCTGGCATCGAAAGAACCGCGACAATCGCGCCGGCGCAGATGCCGCGCCACTTCGTCGAACAATGGAAGCAGAACAATCAGCGTTTTCCCCGTGGTGTCGACATTATCCTCGCCGCCCCGGAAGGCGTTGCCTGCCTGCCGCGCACGACGCGCATCAAGACCATGGAGGCGTGATATGTATGTCGCAGTAAAAGGCGGTGAAGCGGCCATTGCCAACGCCCACGCCCTGCTTGCCGACCGCCGCCGCGGCGACCGTTCCGTGCCGGCGCTCCGCCTCGACCAGATCGTCGAGCAGTTGGCGCTCGGCGTCGACCGGGTGATGAGCGAAGGTTCGCTCTACGACCGTGAATTGGCGGCGCTGGCCATCGTTCAGGCGCGCGGCGACATGATCGAGGCGATCTTCCTGGTTCGCGCCTATCGCACCACGCTGCCACGCTTCGGCTACACCAGGGCGATCGACACCGGCGCGATGCTGGTCGAGCGGCGCGTGTCGGCGACCTACAAGGATCTTCCCGGCGGCCAGCTGCTCGGCCCGACTTTCGACTACACCCACCGGCTGCTCGATCCCGAGCTTGCGGCCGGCGGCGATGTCGCCGAGCCGCTGCAGCGCGCCAGCGAGGCGGAAGCCATGCCGCGCGTCTCCGCCATCCTCGCCCGCGAAGGCCTGATCGAACCCGATGGTGACATGCCGCAGGACCATGTCCCCGGCGATATCACCCGCGAGCCGCTGGAATTCCCGATGGCGCGCGACATCCGCCTGCAGGCGCTGTCACGCGGCGATGAGGGTTTTTTGCTGGCGCTCGGCTATTCCACCCAGCGCGGCTATGCCCGCAACCATCCGTTCGTCGGCGAGGTTCGCATCGGCGAGGTCGAGCTGGAACTCGACGTGCCGGAGCTGCCATTCGCCGTACCGCTGGGTACTGCGCGTGTCACCGAGTGCCAGATGGTCAACCAGTTCAAGGGCTCGGCCAAGGCGCCGCCGCAATTCACCCGCGGCTACGGCCTCGTCTTCGGCCAGAGCGAGCGCAAGGCGATGGCCATGGCGCTATGCGACCGCGCGCTTCGTGCAACCGAATTCGGCGAAGATGTCGTCGCCGCTGCCCAGGACGAAGAATTCGTCATCTCGCATTCCGACAATGTCCAGGCGACCGGTTTCGTCGAGCACCTCAAGCTGCCGCACTATGTCGACTTCCAGGCAGAGCTCGACCTGGTGCGCCGCATGCGCGCCGAGCATTACGCCCGCGAGAACGGCAAGATGGAAGAAAAAAGGGAGGCCGCGGAATGACCGCGCGACCAGCTGACATCGCCAGCTACAACTTCGCCTATCTCGACGAGCAGACCAAGCGGATGATCCGCCGCGCGATCCTCAAGGGCATCGCCATTCCCGGCTATCAGGTGCCGTTCGCCTCGCGCGAGATGCCGATGCCCTATGGCTGGGGCACCGGCGGCGTCCAGGTCACCGCATCGATCATCGGGCCCGACGACGTGCTGAAGGTCATCGACCAGGGAGCCGACGACACCACCAATGCCGTCTCGATCCGTGCCTTCTTCAAGAAGGTCGCCAATGTCGCCGTAACCACAGAGACGGCCAAGGCGACCATTATCCAGACCCGCCACCGCATCCCCGAGCACCCGCTGACCGCAGGCCAGGTGCTGGTCTATCAGGTGCCGATTCCCGAGCCGCTGCGCTTCCTCGAGCCGCGCGAGACGGAAACGCGGAAAATGCATGCGCTGGAAGAATACGGCCTCATGCATGTAAAACTCTACGAAGATATCGCCAGGCACGGCCGCATCGCCACCACCTACGCCTATCCGGTCAAGGTCGAGGGCCGCTATGTGATGGATCCCTCGCCGACGCCGAAGTTCGACAATCCGAAGATGCACCGTTCGCCGGCTCTGCAACTATTCGGCGCGGGCCGCGAGAAGCGCATCTATGCGCTGCCGCCCTTTACCGAAGTGGTCAGCCTCGACTTCGAGGACCATCCGTTCGAGGTGCAGACCTTCGACCAGCCCTGCGCGCTGTGCGCGGCCGAAAACGTCTATCTCGACGAGGTCATCCTCGACGACCATGGCGGCCACATGTTCGTCTGCTCCGACACCGATCATTGCGAGAAACGGCGCGAACAAGGCCATCGCGGCCACCTTGCGGCCGAAACCCCTCCTGCCCTGGAAAAAAGGGAGCCGGCGCAATGACCGACGAACCACTGCTGCGCGTTTCAGCGCTGTCCAAATTCTACGGCTCGCGCGTTGGTTGCGAGAACGTGACCTTCGACCTGTGGCCGGGCGAGGTGCTGGCGGTGGTCGGCGAATCCGGTTCCGGCAAGACGACGCTGCTCAACTGCCTCTCGACCAGATTGCTGCCGAGTTCTGGCACCGCCAGCTACCGTATGCGCGACGGCCAGTTCCGCGAGCTCTACCGCATGAGCGAGGCCGAGCGCCGTTTTCTGATGCGCACCGACTGGGGCTTCGTCCACCAGAACCCTGCCGACGGACTGCGCATGACGGTGTCGGCCGGCGCCAATGTCGGCGAGCGGCTGATGGCGGTGGGTGACCGCCACTATGGAAAAATCCGCGCTACCGCCGTCGACTGGCTATCGCGCGTCGAGATCGACGAGGACCGCATCGACGACGAACCACGCGCCTTTTCCGGCGGCATGCGCCAGCGCCTGCAGATCGCCCGCAACCTCGTCACCGGGCCGCCGCTGGTGTTCATGGACGAGCCGACCGGCGGCCTCGACGTTTCCGTGCAGGCGCGCCTGCTCGATCTGTTGCGCGGCCTGGTCACCGATCTCGGCCTCGCTGCCATCGTCGTCACCCACGATCTTGCGGTGGCACGTCTGCTGTCGCAGCGCATGATGGTGATGAAGGACGGCCGCGTCGTCGAAAGCGGCCTCACCGACCGCGTGCTCGACGACCCGCGCG
Organism: Mesorhizobium sp. WSM4849; assembly: GCF_055811385.1. Classification (NCBI taxonomy): domain Bacteria; kingdom Pseudomonadati; phylum Pseudomonadota; class Alphaproteobacteria; order Hyphomicrobiales; family Phyllobacteriaceae; genus Mesorhizobium; species Mesorhizobium sp. WSM4849. The sequence continues at coordinate 7,809 of NZ_JBVVPW010000044.1, read as the reverse complement.
CGCCCTACACCCAGCTTCTCGTTTCCTCGATATTGCAGGTGTGAAGATGATTGTTCCGGGTGTTGGCCCGCAAACGAATGGCGAATGGAGCACCTTCTGATGGCAACCCCGCTCGTCGTCTCCGATGTCGCCAAGAGCTTCACCATGCATCTGCGCGACGGCATCAAACTGCCTGTCGTCACCGGCGTGTCGTTCTCGATCAGGAGCGGCGAATGTGCCGTGCTCGGCGGCCCGTCCGGTGCCGGCAAGAGCTCGATCCTGAAGATGCTCTACGGCAACTATGCCGTCGATGCAGGCCAGATCATCGTCCAGCACGAGGACGGGCTCATCGATCTCGCGACGGCCAGCCCGCGCACCGTGCTTGCCGTGCGCCGGCTCACGATCGGCTATGTCAGCCAGTTCCTGCGCACCGTGCCGCGCGTCTCGGCGCTGGATGTCGTCGCCGAACCGCTGGTCGAGCGCGGCGAGGACCGTGAGGTCGCGCGCGGCAAGGCGCGCGCCTTGCTGGCGCAACTCAACCTGCCGGAAAAGCTCTGGATGCTGCCGCCGGCGACCTTTTCCGGCGGCGAACAACAGCGCGTCAACATCGCGCGCGGCTTTATCACCGAGCACCCGATCCTGCTGCTCGACGAGCCGACCGCTTCGCTCGACGCCAGGAACCGCGACGTGGTGATTGCGCTGATCGCGGCCAAGAAGGCGGCGGGCGTCGCCCTGCTCGGCATCTTCCACGACCACGACGTGAGCGAGGCAGTGGCCGACCGCGTCATCGACGTGACCGCTTTTGCCGCCGGAAAAATCGCCGCGTGACCCGAAAACTGTCGGAAACGCCGCTGGTCCACGAAACGGCGGAAGTCGAGAACTCGACGCTCGGTCGCTGGACCGAGATCGCCGAACGCTGCCGGGTTTCGGAGAGCACGATCGGCGACTATTCCTACATGATGCAGGACTGCAGCGCCTGGTGCGCGACGATCGGCAAATTCGCCAACATCGCCGCCAGCGTGCGCATCAACGCCACCAACCATCCGACCTGGCGGCCAACGCTGCACCATTTCACCTATCGTGCCTCGGACTATTGGGACGACGCCGAGCACGAGAGCGAATTCTTTGCCCAGCGCCGTGCCAGGCGCGTCACCATCGGCCACGACACCTGGCTTGGCCACGGCTCGACCATCCTGCCCAGCGTCACCATAGGCGATGGCGCGGCGGTCGGCGCCGGCGCCGTGGTGTCGAAGGACGTCGCGCCCTACACCATCGTCGGCGGCGTGCCGGCCAAACCGATCCGCGAACGTTTCGACCGCCGCACGGTGGAACGCTATCAGGCACTCGCCTGGTGGGATTGGGACCACGCCCAACTACGCGCCGCGCTCGACGATTTCCGCGCGCTTGCGGCGGAAGCGTTTCTGGAAAAATATGGCGGCTAACGTCCCTTGCTCAACGCTGTCGCCTTTTAATTGACGATTGCCGGGCAAAAAGTCGTAAGAAAAAAACGTAAGGATTGGCATGATCAGACGATGGGTAGGATTTTGCCTGGTTGCGCTGGTGACTCTCTTGCCTCAACAAGCGCCTGCCAACCAGGTGCCGAAGATGGATCCTCGCGGCGCGGTCCTTTGCATCTGGATGATCTATGCATCAATCCACGCGATCGGTGAAAACTGCGCTCCGAAGCAAGATCGTGATTTTCTCGACTTCCTTCAGTCAGGGATCGACCGCATGAACGCCTTCATCATCAGGAACTCGGACACCACGCAAGCTGCGCTGGACGAACGGCAGAACCAGATCCGTGCGCGCCAAGCTCAACGCGGCACCGCCTCTTGTGAGCTGGAGGGCGAGAGCATGGCACTCTACAATTCGCTCAAGTCTGTCGATCCCAGCCAGAGCACCGCCAACATGGACAAGTTGCTCGAAGTCGATCGCGAGCCCTTGTTAAACCCCTGTCTTTGAAGGTTCCTTTCATATGCATGACACATGACTCGGACAGGAGGCGGTCTTCCCTGGAGATCGCCATGCTTCACTCCGTGAAACCTTCGCTAGCCGGATTTTTGCCGGCTCTAACCCGAACCCTCCCGTGCATCTCGGCAAGCGCTCCAACAGCGCATACAATTTGCTCGTCGAGCCCGGCAAACTGTCGTCTGCCATACATTCTCGAGGACCCCCTGGTCCTGGGTTGACAGCGCGTCGCCTCTGCACCTGTGGACGGTAACAAAACTGACATCAATCCGACACCGCGGTTTCATGCGGCTGCGCTAGCGAAGGTTAACGGACCTTCGAAACGCGACTGGACTGGAACTTGCCTATGTCAGCAACCTCAGCCACGCTCGAGATCCGCGGTGTCACCCGCCGGTTTGGCAGGAACACCGCCGTCAGCAATGTCGACATCTTGATCCCGCACGGGCAGATGGTCGGCATCATCGGCCGCTCGGGCGCCGGCAAGTCGACGCTTTTGCGGATGATCAACCGCCTTATCGATCCGAGCCAGGGCTCGATTTTCTTTGACGGCGCCGAAGTTTCCAACCTGCGCGGTTCGCTGCTCAGGCGGTGGCAGCGCGATTGCGCCATGATCTTTCAGCAATTCAACCTGGTGCCGCGTCTCGACGTGCTGACCAATGTGCTGCTCGGCCGGCTCAATCACCGCTCGACCCTTGTCAATCTGCTCGGTGTCTTCTCCCGCGAGGAACGGGCCGAGGCGATCGCGGCGCTCGAGCGTCTCGACATCGCCCGCACGGCGCTGCAACCGACCGGCACGTTGTCCGGCGGCCAGCAGCAGCGCGTTGCGATTGCCCGCGCCATGATGCAGCAGCCGAAAGTCATCCTCGCCGACGAGCCGATCGCCTCGCTCGACCCGCTCAACGCCAAAGTGGTGATGGATTCGCTGCAGGACATCAATCTGCGCGAGGGCCTCACCGTCGTCACCAATCTGCACACGCTGGATACCGCGCGCACCTATTGCAACCGCATCATCGGCATGGCCGCCGGCAAGGTCGTGTTCGACGGCCCACCCGAAGAGCTCAACCGCGAGGCTGTGCGCATGGTCTACGGCGCCGACAGCAATGGCGGCGAAATCTCCGAGGCCATCACCTCGACCAGCGTCACCATCAAGCAAAAAATCGCCGCATCCACCGGACCGCTCGAGCCCGCATTTCCAGGCTACTAGTTCCATGATCCCGGAAAGTGGATACCGGTATACGAAAGGTCATGGACAACCGAAGAGCGCCTGGATCGCCAGCCCGCGTCAAGGGCGCTGTCAAAATTCGAACGCTGCCGGCGCGATGCCGGAACCAACAGGAGAGACGCGAAATGTTTAGAAAGATAGTCTTCGGTGCCGTTTCCATCCTCGCCATGGCGGTGGGCACGGTCCAGGCACAGGACCTGAAGGAGTTCCGCGTCGGCATTCTGGGCGGCGAGAACGAAGCCGACCGTCTGCGCAATTACCAGTGCTTCGCCGACCACATCAAAGAAGTCCTCGGCGTCGAGAAAGTTTCGCTGTTCCCGGCCGCCGATTACGACGGCGTCACCCAGGGCCTGCTCGGCGGCACGCTTGACTTTGCCGAACTGGGCGCTTCCGGCTACGCCAAGATCTATCTCGAAAACAAGGACGCGGTTCAGCCGATCCTGACGACGGTCCAGACCGACGGTTCGACCGGCTACCATTCGGTCATGGTTGCCCGTGCTGATTCCGGCATCAAGACGCTCGCCGACATGAAGGGCAAGAAACTCGGTTTCGCCGATCCCGATTCGACTTCTGGTTACCTGATCCCGGTCACTTCACTGCCCAAGGACATCGGCATGGACGTGAAGAGCTATTTCGCGTCGACCGGTTTCGGCGGCGGCCATGAACAGCTTGTCCTTGAAGTCCTGAAGGGTACGTTCGATGCCGGCACCACCTGGGCCTCCGGCGTCGGCGACTTCAAGGACGGCTACAGCTCGGGCAATCTGCGCAAGATGGTAGACAAGGGCGTCCTCAAGATGGATGACCTCGTCGAATTGTGGCAGTCGCCGCTGATCCCGAACGGCCCGCTGGTCGTGCGTACGTCGATCGACGTCGGCGCCAAGCAGAAGATCACCGACTTCCTGACCAAGCTTCCGGAAACCGATCCGGCCTGTTTCTCGGCGATACAAGGCGGCGATTACAAGGGCTATTCGCCGGTTACCCCGGAATTCTATCAGGCAATCATCGACGCCCGTAAGGCGAAGATCGGCTCGTAAAGCAAGCTGCCAAAACGCCGCCGGGGCCATGAGCCGCCGGCGGCGTTGCCGCATCAGGGGCCGGGGATCTATCGATGAGTGCGACCGACGTTTACCGCGCGCCTGCCCTTTCCCCGGAGGGAGCCACCGTCGAGCGGCACTGGCGCGACCTCGCCGCTCGCCGGCGCCTTTACACGATCGGAGGCCTGGTTTTCCTATTTCTTGCACTCTCTGGCTCGCTCTGGTTCGCCAACGAAACCAACGCCGGAAAGTTCTTCGACCGCCTTCCCTACGTCGCCGACTTTTTCGCCGAGTTGAAGCCACGCGACTGGTTCGACCCGGTGCGCGCGCTGTTCGACCTGCCGTCCCCCTATGACGATGGCAGCCTCAAGTTCGACTACCCAGAAGGCCGGGTCTATCTGACCCAAAGCATCTACATTCCGGAGTATTTCCACCGGATGATCGAGACGCTGAACATCGCCCTGTTTTCAACGCTGGTAGGCGCCACATTCGGTTTCCTGCTCTGCTTCCTAGCTGCAGGCAATATCACGGCCAGCCGCTGGCTCCGTTTCGCCACGCGCCGCTTCCTTGAAATTGTCCGCGCCTTTCCGGAAATTGTCATTGCCGGTTTTTTTCTGGCGATCTTCTCGCTAGGACCCATTCCGGCGATCATTGCGGTCAGCATCCATACCGTCGGCGCGCTCGGAAAAATGTTCTTCGAAGTGGTCGAGAATGCCGACATGAAGCCTGAAGAAGGTCTGCGCGCCGTTGGCGCCAACTGGGTGGAGCGGGTGTGGTTCGGCATCGTGCCCCAGGTCCTGCCCAATCTCATGAGCTATTTCCTGCTCCGCTTCGAGATCAATGTGCGCGCTTCGACCATTCTCGGCGCCGTCGGCGCCGGCGGCATCGGTGAATCGCTGCGTCTTTCGATCGGCCGAGGCCATGAGGCCAAGACCATCGCCATCGTCTTCCTGCTGTTCTGCACGATTGTCGCCGTCGACCAGTTTTCGGCATGGCTGAGACATCGTCTTGTCGGTCGGCAGGCGTTCGCATACGGGCGCGGAGAGTAAGCGAATGAACGCCGATGCCATCAACGACATCGCCATTCGCCATCCGGATGCGTTCCGGCGCTCCCTATGGAAGCGCTACGCCGCCCCGATCGGCATCCTTCTTTGCATTCTCTACACCTTCTATTGCGCGTGGTTCTTCTCGATCGCCAGCGTTCTTGAAAAGGCGAACTGGAACCTTGCCGGCGCGTATCTCGCCGACTGGGTGTCTTACGAAATCCGGCCCGACATCGAATTCAAGGACAATTATCTGACGATCGATTACTCCCGCTTTTCCAAACTGGGATCCAATCCAGATCCCGACTGGGTGGCCAAGCAGATGGGTGTGATCGAGCGCCGGGTCGACGCAGCACCAGCACCGGCAATCGCGACCAACAAGTCGTCGCAGGATTCGTTTATGGCGCCTGGCGCGCCAACCGCCGAGAGCCCAACCGCCCCGTCAAACCAACCCGCTCCGGCTGTGCCTGAAACGGTGCGCGAAAACGCCGTCGTGGCGGCGACCGTCGTTCTTGGCAATGGCCGGATCGCCATCACGCCAAACCTCGTCACAGTGACGCGCGGCGCCGAAAGCGTCATCTTCGACATCGCCAAGGACAGTTCCGTCACGCCGCGCACACCGCTGCCTGACTGGATCGAGCAACGCAGGCCAGGCTCGACAGCCTATGTCTCGTTCGGATTTCTCGGCCGCGCTGAGGTGCAAAGTGACGAAGTGGTCGCCTGGAGACGTTTCTTCGGCTGGGCCAATTTCGTGTTCGACACGAATTCGCCATTCTGGGGAAAGCCGTTCGGCGAGGTCGCTTCACTGGTCGTTTCCGGGGCACGCATCGACCCGTCGCGGTCAAACGCAGCGCTCGCCTGGGATAACGTCCTCAACAACGCCGAATGGCAGCACGGTGACGTCTGGCTGAAACTTTTGCAAACCATCGTCATGGCTTTTGTCGGCACTGTGCTGGCCTCGATCGTCGCCTTTCCGCTCGCCTTCCTGGCTGCGCGCAACGTCACGCCGAGCCGGATAGCCAACCAGCTAACAAAGCGCTTTTTCGATTTCCAGCGCTCGGTCGACATGCTGATCTGGGCGCTGTTCTTCACGCGCGGCTTCGGTCCGGGGCCGCTGGCCGGCATGTCGGCGATCTTCTTCACCGACACCGGAACCCTGGGCAAACTCTATTCCGAGGCGCTGGAAAACATCGACGACAAGCAGCGCGAGGGCATCCGCTCGGTTGGCGCCACGCCGGCAATGGTGCAGCGCTACGGCGTGCTGCCCCAGGTTCTGCCGGTGTTCCTCAGCCAATCCCTCTATTTCTGGGAATCGAACACCCGGTCAGCGACGATCATCGGTGCTGTCGGCGCCGGCGGCATCGGCCTGAAATTGTGGGAGGCCATGCGCACCAACACCAACTGGGCCAATGTTTTCTACATGGTTCTGCTGATTCTGCTCGTCGTCTTCATCTTCGACAACATCTCCAGCTATCTCCGCCGCAAGCTGATGGGGACCGTCGCAACAGCAACGATGAGCGGCGCGTTTCCGCCCGTCCGGCGGCAGCTCAGATCGCCTGAGAGGAAGGCTGCGTCCTAGGCTCCGGCCCTCTTCCAGCCGCTCTTGATGTGCTTGTAGCCGTCGCGGTAGACGGCTTCCGGGCTTTCCGAAAAATCGCGCCACACCTTGGTAGCCGCCGCCAAATCTTTCAGCGAGCGGCCGAAGGCCTCGATCGTCAGCCAGTCGTCATAGCCGCTCTTGCGGATCGCCGAAAACGTCTCTTGCCACGGAATGTGACCGCGCCCAGGCACGCCGCGATTATTCTCCGAAATATGGATATGGACGATATTTTTGCGGTGGCGCGTATAGGCGCCGATCGGGTCGGCCTCCTCGATATTGGCGTGGAAAGTGTCGTACATCGCCTTGATATGCGGCCGGTCGATCGCGTCGACATGCTCCGACAGATCGTCCATCGTGTTGAGCAGATAGCATTCGAAGCGGTTGAGCGCCTCCAGCCCGATGGTGACGTTTTTCTTGCCGGCATGGTCGCCGATGGCGCGTTGCGAGGCAACGGAGCGCTTCTTCTCCGCCGCCGTCGGCCCACTGCCGGAGAAGGCGCCGAGCGTCGAATGCAGCGGGCCGCTCAGCGTTTTGGCGCCAAGCGCTTGTGTGCAGTCGATCGCCCATTTCATATAGTCGATGCCGGCCTTGCGCGTTGAGGCATCGGCCGAGATCAAATTCATCGCCGGATCGCCCATCGCCGAAACGGCGGTGCGCTCCAGTCCGATGCGGTCGAGCAGTTCACCGAGCTTCTTGTAGTCGTCCGGCGTGCCGGAGAAGATCGGTATCTCGACGCCATCGAAGCCGGTCGCCTTGATATCCCTAAGCAGTGGCTCGTGTCTCTTCGACACGGCCGTCGTCCACAAGAACATGCACATGCCGATTTTCATCGACGCCCCTCCCCATTTGACGGACGGCTGGCTCCTCCGCCGACTTCGCCATAAGCCCCCTTGTATCTGCACGGAAGGTTTTTTGTGCGATGGAAGCGACTGTGCCTCGGGTCGGATGGCCATCCGGCCCGAG
>NZ_JBVVPW010000043.1:0-48255 GCF_055811385.1 Mesorhizobium sp. WSM4849 | reverse complement strand
AACGCTTCTGCCTCGCAACCCTCAAAACCGGCGACCAACAGGCTAAAATCGTCAGAACTTCGGAATCAGGACACTAGGGGCAGATCACCACCTTGCGGTGCCCAGCCTGACCGCACTCAAGCATGGCTTTTGCGCTGTCAGCATCCGTTGCGACGTCCGTCGCCAACCCGGCCCGCGCCACAGCTACAAGAATGGCACGTTGGTGCTTCCCGCCTGAGGCGATGATGCGGCAGGGAATATTGCGGTAGTCGTCGAGCTCCGGCGAAAGCACCTGACCGTTGAGAGTTTGGTCGACAGGCTTGCCGTGGATAGCGGCCCGGCCAAATAGCCCTCAACCGGAAAAACGCGCTGTTTGCGGGGCACGACACTGGAGCAAAAAACTGGGCCACCATCGCCTCGCTCGTCGAAACCTGCAAGCGTAATGGTGTCGATTCCATTGGCCTAACTGACCGCAACGCTCACGTCGCAGCAGCGTATTGCCTCCTCGTAAGCGCGTCGAAGGAGCTTTAGTCCTCTGTGGATTTGGCTCTCGGTAAGACTTGCGTATCCCATCACCAGGCCGAGGCACCTCCGATCCAATGTCTGATCGAAATAGTGCGGTGATATGGAGTAGATGCCGACTCCGAGCGAGGCGGCTCTCTCGGTGAATGATGTCGCCATAGAGGGCGGCATGTCGCCGAACCAGACGACGAGGTGCAGACCGGCCTCCGCGCCTTCGACCCGAACGAGATCCCGGAATTCAGCGTGCAGAGCGTCGAGGAGCGCTGCACGTCGGCGGGCATTTTGACGACGGGCCTTGCGCACGTGGCTTTCGTAGACGCCGGATTCCACCAGGGTCGCAAGCGCCTCCTGTTCGAGGATGGGCGCATGCCTGTCGGTCAGGCGCTTGGCCTGGGCAAAAACCTCCTGCAACTCTCGCGGAATGACGAGGTAGCCGATCCGGAGCGTCGGCGACAGTGTCTTTGAAACCGTACCAACATAGATGACGTTCGACGCGCCTCCAAGCGCGCGAAGCGGCGGTATGGGGTTCATGTCGAATCGATATTCGCTGTCGTAGTCGTCCTCGACGATGTAGGCTCTCTTCTCTTCCGCCCATCTTAGCAGTTGCTGGCGTCGCCCCATGGACATTACGCTTCCCAAGGGAAACTGATGTGAAGGCGTGACGTAAGCCAGCCGCGCGCCAACATCCGCCAACAAGTCCGCTCTGATGCCTTCGGCGTCAACCTCCACCGGGGCAGCGATGGCCCCTGTCATCTCGAAGACGCTCCGTGCCATCGGATAGCAGGGCTCTTCGATGGCAAACCCGTCGCCCTCATCGAGAAGGAGCCGGGCGCAGAGATCTAGTCCCTGCTGAGAGCCGTTGACGATGACGATCTCGCCCACCTCGCACCTGATGCTCCGCGCTCGCCATAGATAACCCTGCAGGGCGGTACGCAGGCGGATCAAGCCACAGGGCTCGCCATAGGATAGCTTGGGCGGCCGTCCCAGCGCAGCATCGTTCATGGCCTTCCGCCAGGCAAGGGTCGGGAAGTCAGAGGCCGACATGTCGCCGTAGCGGAAGTCGGCGACGAGCTTCTCCGACGGAACCCGCATCGGAATGGCTCTGGATCGAAGCCTTTCTCCGAAAGCGGAGAGGCCGTGTGGCTCTGCAGCTGTATGAACGAGGTCTCCCGGCTCGCTGTGCGCGATCTTGATGGCCACCCGTGGCCGAGCGCCATGTCGAATGACCACGAACCCCTCGGCGGCGAGCTGTTCGTAAGCTGACGTCACAGTCGTTCGCGAGACGCCAAGCTCGACCGCCAGTGCACGAGCCGACGGAAGCACGTCTCCGCGGCCGTATACCTCCGCCACGATCTGTTCCCGCAGGTTCTCATAGATCCCGCGCGCGCCCAGTCCCGACGACGAATTTCCCGACGACGAATTCTGCTTGCGGGGCCGTAACTGGACCATCGCGATTACCCAAATGAAGACGTTTCGTTGATCCAGGCATTACCGGGAAAACTCAGTCAGGCAAAGGCCTGAGGGCAACTGGACCAGCAATTTTTATCCAAACTGGTTCTATGTCAGGGCCAGTTGTACTGGTATTGATGACGCCAGTTTGCACCTCCCGAAGAAGTAAAATGCTGGCCGAAATCCACCAATTCATCATCGTCTTTACCGCATACGTCATCGCTGCCGGTAGTCCCGGCCCGAGCAATATGCGCATCATGGCCGTCGCCATGAACGACGGCCGCAGGGCCGCGCTGGCAATCGCGTCTGGCGTAGTCAGCGGCTCGATCTTTTGGGGCCTGATGGCGGCGACAGGTGTCTCGGCGATCCTCAGTCGATACGCGCAGGCACTCGTGGTCCTGCAGGTGCTCGGAGGCCTATATCTTCTCTATCTCGCCTTCAAAGCGGGCAAGGCTGCGCTTTCTTCAGACAAGGATCAGCTTCGCCCGACGAACGAACGGAAGGCGACGGCGGCCACTCTCTACAAGCGCGGACTGCTAATGCACCTCACCAATCCGAAATCGATCCTGGCATGGATCGCACTGATGACGCTGGGGCTCGGCTCTGGGTCGTCGCCGTATACGGTACTCGTCATCCTCGCAGGCTGCGCGGTCCTGAGCGTCACCATCTTCTGCGGCTACGCGATCGTCTTTTCGACCGCTCCAATGATCCGCCTGTATCGGCGGGCGCGGCACTGGATCGAAGGCACGCTGGCCGTATTCTTCGGATTTGCCGGGCTGAAGCTTCTCCTGACCCGAATCTGAAAGGTTTTTTCATGTCTATTTTCCAAGGCCTTTCGGCATTCCCGATCACCCCGGCGGACGCTTCCGGCAGGCTCGATACCGCCGCCCTCGCGCGCCTTCTGAAGCACATCGAGGAGGCGAGAGCGGACTCTATCGGACTGCTCGGCAGTACCGGAGCCTACGCTTTCCTCACGCGAGAAGAGCGTCGACGCGCGGTCGAAACGGCGATGGACACGGTCGGCGGCAAAATCCCGGTTATGGTCGGCGTCGGAGCGATCCGGACCAGCGATGCGGTGGAGCTTGCCCGTGACGCGAAGGCTGCGGGCGCCGACGGCCTGCTGCTCGCTCCGGTTTCCTATACACCGCTCTTTGACGACGAGGTCTTCGAACACTTCGCCGCAGTCGCCGATGCGGGGCAGCTCCCGCTTTGCATCTACAACAATCCCGGCACGACCAGGTTCACTTTCAGCCTGGACCTCATTTCCCGCTTGTCGAAGGTGGCTAACATCGAAGCCGTGAAGATGCCTTTGCCGTCCGGTGGTGACGTCGCTTCCGAACTCGCCTCCCTCCGGTCTGCGACCGGGTCGGCATTCAAGATCGGCTACAGCGGCGACTGGGGCGGGGCGCCTGCGCTGCTCGCCGGGAGCGACGCCTGGTATTCCGTCGTCGCAGGACTTCTGCCGTCACAGGCTCTGGCCCTGACGCGAGCGGCGCAAGCCGGGGACGCCGCCACCGTCGAGCGATTTGACGCCGCCTTCGGACCGCTTTGGGCGCTGTTCCAGGAATTCGGCAGTTTCAGGGTGATGTATGTCGTCGCCAAGCTTCTGAACCTCTGCGACGTCGATCCGCCACGCCCCGTCCTCCCACTGAGGGACCAGGCACGGCAGCGCGTCGCCGCCGCTCTCGACCATCTCGATGCGGTTTTCTCCACTGGTTCCAAAGTTTGTATTGAACTTCGATAGACAGTCTTTCATCAGGACATTTCCATGCTGAATTCCAACGCTTTCACCGTCTACCTGTTCACGGCATTCCTTCTGGCGATTACTCCGGGTCCGGGGATTTTCTATGTCGCCGCCCGAACTCTTTCCGGCGGCCGCTCTGAAGGAATCGCTTCGAGCCTTGGCAATGGTCTCGGCGGGCTGTTTCATGTCTTAGCCGGCAGTCTTGGCGTCTCGGCGATCGTGCTGGCAAGCGCCGAATTGTTCACGGCACTCAAGGTGGTCGGCGCGCTCTATCTGGTCTGGATGGGATACCGAACCATTCGCCATGCCAGGCTCGGCTACAAGTCGCTGGGTCATTCAGAGCCGCCCGTCGGCGCGATGCGGGCCTTCAGGGATGGCGTTCTTGTGGAAGCGATGAACCCGAAGACGGCCGCATTCTTCCTCGCCTTCATTCCCCAGTTTGTCGTTACATCGTCGGATCACGTTGCCCTGCAGTTCGTGATCCTCGGCGCCGTCTCGGTTGCTCTTAACACGCTCGCCGATATTGTCGTGGCGTTTGCAGCCGGAAGACTTCGCGATGGCGCGGCGTCCCGTCCGAATCTCATTCGCCGGCTTCGTGAAGGCTCGGGCGGCGCTATGATCATGCTTGGATGTGGGCTGCTGCTGGCAGAGCGCCCGGTTGCTTGACCGGTTCGGCCGGCCGCACTGCCGCCGAAGGCTCGTTTGGCGATACAACCAACTGACGGAGAAGAATATGCGGCAAGCGTTGATCGTATGGGGCGGCTGGGATGGACACGAGCCGGAAGAAGGTGCGCGCGTCGTCAAGGCGATGCTCGAGGAAGAAGGGTTTGGCGTGCGCGTGGAAACCACGACCGAGATATTCGCCGACCCCGCGATCGCCGATTTGAATCTGATCGTCCCGATCTACACGATGGCCAAGCTTGCGAAGAACGAGGAGCTCAATCTGACAAAGGCGGTCGAGGGCGGTGTCGGCCTTGGCGGCTATCACGGCGGCATGTGCGATGCCTTTCGTGAAGCCACGGAATACCAGTTCATGTGCGGCGGTCAGTGGGTGGCCCACCCGGGCAACATCATCGACTACCGGGTTGACATCACCAGGCGCGACGATCCGATCATGAACGGGATCGACGATTTTTCGTACCGCTCCGAGCAGTACTACATGCATGTGGACCCATCGAATGAGGTGCTGGCGACCACCACCTTCTCCGGCGAGCACGCGTCCTGGATAGAAGGCGTGGTCATGCCGGTCGTCTGGAAGCGCCGGCACGGCAAGGGAAGGGTGTTCTATTCGGCGCTCGGCCATGCCGCCAAGGAGTTCGAGGTGGCGCAGATGCGAACAATATTTCGTCGCGGCCTGGTGTGGGCGGCGCGCTGAGAGCGCCGACGATTGGCTATGCTGGGAACTGGTCGCCACGCCAGGAATCCTGCCACGCCGCCGGATCTGGATTTTGGAGCCTTGTGAAGAATGGCGCCGAACCTGAAACAAAAAACCCGCCTCGGCGGCGGGTCGTCGGCGCGAATAGGCACCATAGATGACTTCATAGCACGGCTGCCGGAACAAGAATAAACATGCTGCCGACACGAAATCGCTCACGAATTGCTGCCGGAGGCAAATGCCGAACGCGCCGCCGCATCACCGAGCAATGCGGCGCAGGGCCAAGGCAGCGACAGTGATGGCCGCTGCCAGAAGCGGCAGCCAGGCTTGTGGATCGCCCATGGCATGCAGCGTCAGGCCGCTGAGCAGCAGCCACAGCAGCGGGATCGCAAACAGCAGCGGCACAAGCCCGCCGCTCGCTGCAAGCAGGACGCCGAGCGCTACGATCGCCGTCGGGTCCGGCGCGATGCCGAAGACCTCGGCGCTCGACCATGGCCGCCCGAAGAGTAGCGGCAGGAGGGGATAAACGACGAGGCCAACGACCGCGATCAGCAGCCCGAGCCGCCCTGCGATGTCCCGCCGGTCGAAGGCGAGGGCGCCGCGTGCGGCACCGCCGATCGCCAGCAGCAGCGCCTGCAGGCCGAAGGCCGGCGCGACATAGGCGATCGCCCAATTGATCGCGGCATAGCGGCTCCACAGGAAGGACCAGCCGACGAAGGCAAAGAGCGCGGCGAGGACGAGCGCAATCCAGAGACCATGGCCAGGCGGCCGCCGCAGCACGAGCAGGACGATGGCGAGGCCGGCGGCGAGCGTCAGGAGATGCAGCGGCCAGAACGCGGCATTGGCCAACCCGAACATGCGCCAGTAGACGCGTGGCGAGAAGAGCAGGAAATCTTCCAGACGGTAGGTCCACCACACCGACATCTAGAGGTCCCGGACGTAGGCCGCCATCCGATCACGCATGGATGCGCCGGGGAGGGGACCGGTCGCCGCCATCACGTTCTCGCGCACATGGTCGACGCGGGTGGTGGCGGGGATGGCGACCGTGACTGAGGGATGCGAAAGAATGAACTTCAAAATGAACTGCGCCCAGGTCCCGGCACCGATCTCGGCCGCCCAGTCCGGCAGAGTCTCGCCTTGGAACTGGCGGGTCAGCGCGCCCTGGCGAAACGGCCGGTTGACGATGACGGCCATCCCGCGCTCGGCGGCCAACGGCAAGAGCCGTTCCTCCGCCTCGCGGTCGACGACGTTATAGGTGAACTGCACGAAGTCGAGCGGATGCGCGCGCATGATTTGTTCGAACAGGTCATGCCGTCGTCCTTCGGACGTCGTGATGCCGACATAGCGGATCCGCCCGTCCGCCTTCATGGCGAACAGGGTTTCGAGATGCGTCTCCCAGGCGACGAGGTTATGGACCTGAACGAGGTCGAAGCGCGGCACACCCCAGAAGCGGCGCGACTGCTCGATCTGCGCGGGTCCGTCGGCGGCGGAGGAGGTCCAGACCTTCTCGGCGGAAAACAGCGCTTCGGGCCGGCCGAGCTTCTCGAGGCCATAGCCGATCACGGGCTGCGAAGAGCCGTACATGGGCGAGGAATCGATCATGCGGCCGCCTGCCGCAAAGAAGGCCGCGATCACCTCGGCGCATTCGTCGCGCAGCACCGAATCGTCGCCGACATTGAAGGTGATCCAGGTGCCCAGCCCCACTGCGGGAAGCATCTCTCCCGAGGAGGGCACGGCCCGCATCACCGGCGCACGCGGCGCGCCGGGCGCGGTTCCCGGCAACACCAGAGCCGCTCCGGAAGCGGCGGCAGCCTTCACGAATATCCTGCGGGTGATGATCATCGTCTGCCATCCCTGTACTCCCGACCACAAGAATGGTTCCGGGCGACCGGCCTTCGCATGGCTGATCGGCGGGGAGTGCGGTCGGTCTCTGGCGACTGTTCGGAATATAGAACGTCTGCCTGAAATGGGAACGAACGGTGCAGGCCCGGGTTGCGCCAACCAGCCCGATTACCTGGAAATGGCTCCTGTCCTGACTTGATGGCGCTGGCGGGCATATGCCACGCAGGCGTCAACCGTGCTGACGCAGAGCGCATCGCGGTGGTTCGGCGTGTTGTTGTCGCCGGCGTAGGCAACCTCGGCAACACGGCCATCGACCATTCGGATTTGCGTGTTGCAATAGCCGCCAGGATCGACATTGAGCGATCCTCCAACCGTCGGGATCGCACCCACGGGCAAAGTTGGAATCACGACGTTGAGGTTGCCGCGTTGAACGGTACGCTGATAGGTCCAGATCTGGCTTCCGCCCGCATCAGCGGTGGCAGTCGGAAAGCCGGCGCACATTCGGACGTCCGCCTCGCTGAGACCGATCATCTCTTTGCGGGCTGCCGCCGTTGTGTCGTCTTCCTGTGGGAGGTTCGACGTGTCGTCAGGGGCGACGCAGGACGACACGATGGAACTGCCGGGCAAGACAACAACAACAAGGACAAGCGTTCGGATGCGGGAAGATATCATACCGACTGTGGTGATTTGCGCTGAGCCCCGAGATCCTAGTTAGGCAAGCAGACAATCGAGTCAACCTGCACGGCATCACGATGTCGTTTGTCGTGCCGCCCGACCGACCTTGAGCTGACGGCGAGCTGACGGCGCCGATGCGGTCGTCGCCGCGATCGAAGCCCAAATGGGCCACGCGCACGCGCCGCTATCGTGCGCGACGTAAACGAGGCGAGCCGTGAGGCCTATGTCGACGAGGTGCGCTTCATGATCATTCCCGACACGGCGGCAGCGGAGACCGCGCTGTTTGCCGGCGAGCTCGACGTCCTTCCCGATCTTGAATCATCGCGTGTCGAGGAAGCCAAGTCGCGGGGCATGACGGTGCTGTCGACGCAAGGCCTGTCGTGGACGGCGATCCTGCTACAAACCAAGGATGCGCCAGGAGCGGTCGTTCGACAGCGATCCGAGCAGCAATGGCCGTTGGGCATGGCCGAAGCGCTATTGACGTTTAGTATGAGGTGACGGTTGACCGTGGAGGTCCGTGACCTAGCTTTGTGACTAGCTTAAAGCTCAGGCGGACCGTCCAGAACCGGAAATGGCGGAATGGTACGCACCGTGGGAGAACTTTCGGGACGTTGAGATGCAGAGGTGCAAGTCGGCTTTCAGAGCCTGTGTGCCCTTGGCGGGCGATAATCGGCGGCCACGGCATCTTCAAGTTTCGATTCAAACAAAAGTCATCTGCGCCGGCATGTCTATCAGCGCGCGACAGGCGCTCCGTCATGCAACAACAATTCGAGCACTGGAGGGATCTCGGAGCAAGTGTCGGAGGGACACTGCTCGAAGCAAGTGACAGCTTCGAAAGCGATCAAAGGCTTTAGCCAGCACCAAGACGAGGGGGCAAACACCGCTTCACGAACTTGAGAATACACCCAAGACCGCACAGGCACGGCAATGTCAAATCCTCTTGCCGAAATTTACGCAAACGACGCAGATCTCGCCATCCTGGGCGGGATAGCAACATTTGCCTCGGTGGGCCTCTATCTTGTGCTCCGGCGTATCCTTATCGCGGTGCAACGGCGTCGCCTCAAATCAGATGTGAGCGAAGGCGGATCTGATCCCCCCGATGAGGCATCTTGGGATTGGGAAAGCCCGGTCGACCTTGCAACCGAGCCTGCTTGTTCTTCTCGGGTTGCCACGCCCTCAGACACCGTAAACCTGGATATTCGGCATCAGGATGCCGATTGCCTTCGGTTCGGGGTGCGAATCGAGTATTTCGACGTGATCTCCGAAGCTTGCGAGAGCTCGTCTGTGGCCCAGACCAACGCTTTCGCTTCCGCGACGAACATAGCGCAATCCGGCCGACTTGCGACATCGATCAGGGAAATCGCTGGCTATGTTCAGAGGCAGGTGGCGGCTTATCTTGCCGCCCTAACTAGTCCAGTATTGAGGGCTCTGAGCCGTATGCCGACGCAACTCGCCCTCGCGGAGGATCCCGACCTCACCACAGCGACGGCCTCACCTCCTCGCGTTCGTAGGCCGATCGGTCTTGTACCCCGCTTTGGCGTCGCCGCAATCTGTCTGGCCGTGCCGCTTAGCTATGCGATGACGAGACAAAACTGGGTCGAAAGCGCCCCCGCCATTTCGCGGGTCCAGGGCAACGCCAATCCGGACCTTTCGCGACCCATCGAGCTTCCGGCGAGTGCTGCATTAGATGTGCGTGGGCCAGCCCAGGGAGACGAGCGCACGAGTGTCGAATTGCTCAGCCCGGATCTCACGGCTGCCCGGGCGCAAGTCGGAGCAGCTGCTGCTCAGGCAGCCGCAGCGAAGGAATTGGCCGGCCAGGAGCACCGGGCGGCGGAAGGCGAGCGCGCCAGGAGCGCCGCTCTGCAGCGAGCGCTGCTCGAGTCGCGCAAGGAGATCGACGCGCTGAGGACAAGCATGGCAGCCGCCGATAGCGTACGCGAGGAGCAATTGCGCAACGAGCTCGCGGCAGCCCGCACAGTTGACGCATTGCGACGCATTGCGGGAGATACCCGCACGATGCTGCGCGAGGCCACCAACTATGTCTTTACGGAGATGCCCGCTGCTCATCTGGAGCGTCAGCGAGCCGAATGGCGGCCGCGCGAGCTATCGCGAGCGCGGGCGAAAATTCAACAGCTTGAGGCCGAGGCCGCCGAGGATCGCGCCAAGGCCAAGGCTTCGCTGGCGCAAGCTAGCGGAATGCTCGACGACGAACGCCGGAAATCAGAGGACCTTCGTGGCGACCTCGCCGAAGTGAAACTGTCCAATGCCGCGCTCATGGAGCGCGCCGATGCGGCTGAGCAGGGACGGACCGGTGCAGTCAGAGCCAGAGAACGAGTGGAGCAGACCGCAGCCGAGACGGAGGGCGCGCTGGCTCGAGAACGCGCTGCAGCAGCGTCGATTCATGAGGAGCTGAAAAAAACTCGCCTCGAGCTCGACGCGGCTGAGCAGGAACGAGCCAGAGCAGTCTCAGCGAGAAAGCGTGCCGAGCAGACTGCAACCGAGACGGCACAGGCTCTGGCACGAGAACGTGCTGCAACAGCGTCGACGCGAGAGGAGCTGAAAAAAACTCGCCTCGAGCGCGACGCGGCTGAGCAGGAACGAGCCAGAGCAGTCACAGCGAGCGAACGAGTGGAGCAGACTGCAACCGAGACGGCGCAGGCTCTGGCACGAGAACGCGCTGCGGCAGTCTCGACCCATGAGGACCTCAATAAAGCGCGCCTCGAACGCGACGCCGCCCGAGCACTTTTGGTAGGGGTCGCCAGGCTGAAGGAGGCTCTGGACAAGCAACGTGAAGTCACTGTTTCTCTTGCCCGCGACCTGGCCGCCGCGCGCGCGGACAATGACAGGCTCAGGGCTGAGCGTCGCAGCGCCCAGATTGAGCCGCCGCTGAAGCCGCGCGCTGGCCGCGCGGCAGCCGCTGCCGGCGGGTTGAAGGCTGTCAGCCAGAAGACTGCACGCAGCAAGATTCGCGCCCCGGCGCGGATTGCCCGGGTGCGTTCTCTCATACTTCCCTATCCCCTCAGGCCAAGACAAGCGACGTTGGAGTGATTTCTAAAACGACTGTGCGGTCCTCCTATCGAAGGCCCCGGGCCTTTGGGAGGCATTGCAGTCGCACCCTCTCACGACGCCGCGGATGATTCACCCGTTCGAATTCATCCTGCTCTCGTCGGCGAGGAGTTCTGCGCGATGCGCTATGTCAGCCCGATCACGCCGCCAGTCGCGTTCAATTCGCATCTGATCGGCGCCTGCCGCGTCTCCACCTTGCCTTGCCGTCCATAGTCGATGCTGACCTCAACGGGAGCCGAGATCGTATCCGGGCTCAACCGGCGTATGGAACCTGCGCTGCTGACGCGCACACTGGTCGCGCCAAACGGGGCGGCGGCCGACTCGATTGCATCATGGCAGGCGCGAACGATTTCATCCGGGACGCCCGGCAGCGCTTTGATTGGACTAACCGTCGATGGACTGTTGATGTCGCTGGGAGGCTGGAGGCTGGCCGGGAGGTCGAGCGACCGTCCGGCTCCTGCGGACCGGGCGACACTGACGGCAGTGGCGGCCGTAGTTGCCGCAACTGCTGCCGTTGCAGCGGTGCTGGTCCCATCGTCGTCCACCGGTGACCTACTGCTGGAGCCGCTAGGTCCTTTGTGCGCGCCGCCTTTGCGGCCTTCACCGTGATGGCTGCCAGCGCTATTGTCTCCGCCACCATGGTTGCCACCGCTATTGCCTCCGCCGCGCTCACCGCCGGCAGCAGCTCCTGCGCAAGCTACCGCGATCGAGCAAACGCATGCGAAATATGCCCAGCTGGATTCAAGGGATTGACGCACGACCACCTCCATAAAGTGCGTCAGTCGAACCGTCTTTCCGCGGTATGCAGTCAGGACGGCGCAACCGCCGCCGCCCCCAGGCAAACTCGCGACTAAGGCGCCCACGGAGGTAACTAGGGGATGAATCCGGTGTATCAAGGACGCGGGTACGTGGTAGTGGCCTCGCACGGGACGCGAATTGATCAGACGGTCATGGTCAGGACCGGTCTCATGGATTGCCTCTCGATGACGGCAGGCCTCCGAGTTCGCTTCGCCGCAGCGCTCGATCTGATGCCTGCGACGGTGAGCATCATTCCATCATCATTCCGCGCCGCCTGAGCGCCACGCGCTCGATGGCCGCGCAATGCGCCGACACCGGCCGCCATGAGGAACTGGGCGATCTGGAGCGAGCGTCCCCCCCGATCGCTTCACGCCAATCCGATCCGTGAAATGCCGGGATTGGATGTTTTAGGACCGATTTTCAGCGGCGCATCATTTTCATCCGGATTGGGAACGGGAGCTTCGTCGGGAAGTCTGTCCGGGTCCGGCTCACGCACCGGCTTCGGTTCAGGAAGTGGCGGTGGCGTGGGCGCCGGAGTGGGCGTTGGTTCGGGAGTGGGAAGAATGGCCATGGTGCGATTTCCTTCCTCGCTGCACGCTGCCTTGGCGGGTCACCGACGTCGGCCGGGATTTGACGCCACCCGTTTCGATCGGTTTCGTTCTACGGGCTGATGCACGCAGAACGACCACGCGTGCCTATGGTTCCGACGGCAACCTCCGATGATCCCGCAGGCATCAGGCACTCGTGGCAGGACGGCGCCGTCAGAAAAGTGATCGAATGGTACGCGCATGAGGGCCTTGTCGGCGTCGTGGAGCGCCATAATTTCCATTTCAGGGTGGGACGAACTCACCTGTTGAATAGGAGGCGGCCGTGAAGCACCAAACACTTGACCAACTGCATACCGTTGCCGACGTTCACGCTGAAGCAACAGACCTCGTAGCGACCCGAAGCCAGCGTCTCGAACGTTGGGCGAAACTGCTGGAGAAAAATCCCGATCGGCGTCTCGAAGCGTTGACGGGCACCGAATACAAGTCCCCTGAGATACGCGAAAAGATGCGTTACAACGACTCGCCTCTCACGGTTGCCTTCGAGGACCCGATCTTTCGCGCACAAGGCTTGAGAGACGACACCTACGGTGAAGCCAGGCGCTTCTTCGAACTGACCGACTGGCAGTTGCACGAAATCGTCTGCCATTGCCATGTCGGCGCCACGATACGAGCGCGATGGGCTGCCTCCCGCGTCCGTGCGGCAATGTCCGAGAGGTTCGGCTTCTTCGCCTGGCTGCGAGGAACATTCATGCATTGAAGCAGCATTGACGCTACGGGCATTGAAGCTACCGGCATTCACGCTAGGGGCCGGCATGTTCAGTTGATGGAGGCGGCGAAGCGATTTCCACGCCTCGCATCAGTGGTCGTTGATGTGCGGATATGCCGTTCGGCGGCGATCCGCCATCGGCGAAGCTCGATACAATCGGCCTCGATACCACAGGGCATGGGCGGATTTCAGTCGGCGGGCGCGGTGTAGCGGCGATGGACCGCTTCCGCGATGGCGGCGCGGCTTCTATGCGGATCGAGACTATCGTCATCCTCGATGACAGCCGCTTCCTCCGCAAGTCCCTGGTCCTTGACCTGGTCGCGGAACCAGGCCGAATAGTCGCCCGCGCGCAAGTGATGCTCCCAGGTGCGGTCGTCGATCCCCTCGGCGATATGGAGGAACATCATGAGATTTTGCGCTTTCAGGTTGAGCTTGCCGTCCGCGCCGCGGAAATAGAAACTGTTGTCGCCAAGATCGCCCTCGGCATATTTCCGAATATGGCGCTTGCGTTCCTGCCGGGGACGCTCGACCGAGATCGGTCTTGCGGGATCGGCTGTCGACCGGTTCCAATACAAGACCTTGTTTTCCGGTGGCGGCACGACGCCCGGCGGTACGCCCTCGCCAATTGCTGCACAGAAGCTTTCAACAACCTTGTCGGCTTCCGGGCCAAGAGCCAGCACCGTGTCGACACCTGCCAGCACATCCCGCGAAACCAGATCGGGATGTACTGTGACCAGAATGGTCGCCGAAAGGCTTTTTGGAAGCGCAAAGGATGTGCCATCGCGCGCGTGCGGCAACAGGTGGTGTGCCTCGTCGATGATCAGCCAGTGCGGGCGTCCGGTGCGGGCGCGAAGCGCGGCAAGCTCCGGCAGCAGCTTGGCGAAGGCGTTTGGCCGCTCCGCGGTCTTGATCCCGAGCATGTTGACGGCGACATTGTTGGACGGCTTCGACAAGAGGTCGAAGATTTCGCGCGAGCTCGGCGGGCTTTTGGCGTCGCCAACCACCAGCACGTCCTCCAGGTCCTCGTAGTCGCCCTCAGGGTCGAGCACGCAAAATTGGAAGCCTTGCTCGACGAAGCGCTCGGTCAGGGCAGTGGCGAGGGTGGATTTTCCGATCCCCGACGTGCCGGCCAGCAGCACGCCGCCGCCGCGCGGTGAAAGGTGCATCACCGCGCCCGATCCGTCGTCCGCGCCAATCTCGATGCGTTGCCGCGCCGTGTCGAGCAAGGCGGCGTCATGCGAGATGAGGCCCTCGATCAACTCCCTCACGCCCGCGCCGCGGGCACCATTCGTCACGTGGCCCGCCGTCTCCCTTACCTTCGGCAGTGCATTGGCGACTGCAACTCCGAAGCCGACGGCGCGCAGAAAGGCATGGTCGTTCTCCGCATCGCCGATGCCGACGACATTGTGGGCGGACAATTCCAGATCCTCAAGGGCAGCCGCAAGACCGGTCGCCTTGTTGACCCCGCTCGGCAGCACCATGACGGCACCCTTGTTGAAGATGATCTCCAGCTCCAGGCCAAGGTCCTTGATCACTTCCAGCACGATGGTCTCGTTGGGCTCCCTGGTGGCGACGACGGAACGTCCAATCGACAGGGGCGCGATCTTGCGCATCATCAGCCTGTCGACGAATTCCGCCGGCGGCGCAGGCGCCAGGACCCGTATCTTCTTCGAAGCCGGCGTGTAGACGAGCGCGCCGTTTTCGGCGACGACCTTGTCGAAAATGCCAAGCTCCGGGAAAACGCTTTCGAGGTCGGCAAGCTCGCGACCGGTCACCATTATCAACTTGCGGCCGGTTTCCTTCAGCCGCTCAAGCGCGGCACGGGTCGTATCGGAAACGACCCCGTTTTCCGCGAGTGTGCCGTCGTAGTCAGTGGCTAGTGCAAGAGCATACATCGAACTGTCGTCGGCAGTCCGAAAGCCGACCCGAGATGCTTTCTCGCCGAAACTGAACGGAAAGCCGTCTGCTCGGGTGACGTCCATAGGCCGAATCCCGTCATTGTTTGTCATGCCCGCCCGCATCGGTTCCAACGGCGCTGGCTGTCGATTGTTCCCGACGGCGCAAGGCAAGAGTCGCGTAGGCCTGGCTTTTTGGTGAGCAATCGGGTTTTCCCAAAGCCGATATACACTTTCTAGCCGATGATCCTGAATCCGTTCGGCTCCTGGCCCGGGTCGACATCTTGGGATGTCACGCGGGACACCGAGGCTCCGGTCGGCCCTTTCCAGAACCGGTTCATCATCGTCGAAACCGCGCCTTCGGCCCCGACGATCAGTGCCGTTACGGATCCGTCATCCTCGTTGCGAACCCATCCGGACAGACCGAGCCTCTCGGCCTCGGTCCGTGTCCACACGCGAAAAGAGACGCCTTGCACCCTTCCCCTGAGCCTGACACGTACCGCCTTGCGCTCGTCCTCCATGGTCACCTCCGTGCTGGTGGTTTTCTCATACCTTCAACTCCTCGGCGGCGAAAAAGGCTCCGCCATCGCATTTTTAACGGATTTGGCGGCCTGGCCGTCCGATGGAGGTGTCCGGCTGCATGATATCGACAACGGAACCATGCGGCGGCGGCTTTGTTAAGGACGGACAGTTGCAGATTTGCTGGGGTTTTGGAGCCACGGTTTCATGACCAATGATTCTACACCGGAAGGCGCCATCCCGGCATCCGTTCCGACGATCAATGCAAAAGCGGCGCCGACGCTTCGCCACGCCGAAGCAGAGGTCTTCTACACCGAGGCGATCCGCGAACTCGCCGCGACGGATATCCCCTTTCTTGTTGCCGGCACCTATGCGGTGAGCGCCTACACAGGCGTCACGCGCCAGACGAAGGACCTCGACATTTTTTGCAAGGCCGGCGACTACGCCCGCATTCTCGCGCATTTCAAGCAGGCCGGCTATGCGGTCGAGATCGTGGACGACCGATGGCTTGGAAAGGTTTTCAAAGGCACGCATTTTTTTGACGTCATATTCGCTTCTGCCAATGGCACCATGCCGGTCGGCGACCAGTGGCTGGAGCATGCACGGCAATTCGAGCTGCTGGGCAGTCAGGTGCGGATCGTAGGTCCGACCGAGCTTATCTGGTCCAAATGCTTCATCCAGGACAGACGCCGCCACGACGGCGCCGACATCGCTCATACCATCCTCAAGGCGCAGGATCAGATCGACTGGCATAGGCTGCTTTCCTACCTCGAAGTTCACTGGGAGGTGCTGTTGATGCAGCTTCTGAATTTCCGATGGATCTATCCGAGCGAGCGCGATCATGTTCCCGCCTGGCTGCTCGACGAATTGCTTGACCGTCTCGCCAAGCAGAGGGAGTTGCCTACCCCCCGGATGAAGATCTGCCGTGGACGACTGCTTTCGCCGACCGACTACGAAATCGACGTCAAGGAATGGGGCTTTGCCGGCGTCGGCGGAACAGGAGAATTTCGCGATGGCTGAGAAGGGCGGAACTGCCACGGCAAGGACCGAGAGAAACCGCACAGTCAAGATTGCGGCCGTCGGCGACCTGCATGTGCGGGAAGACGGCCAGGCCTCCTGCCGTGATCTCTTCGGCGAGGTCTCGCGCGAAGCGGACGTCCTCGTGCTCACTGGCGACCTCACCAATCTCGGCAAGCCCCGAGAGGCCGAAATCCTTGCAGAGGATTTGCGCGCCTGCTCCATCCCGGTCGTCGCCGTGCTCGGCAACCATGACTATGAATCCGGCGCGGTCGAGGACGTCGCCCACATCCTTCGGCAGGCAGGCGTCCATCTTCTCGACGGCCAGACAACGGAAATCAAGGAGGTCGGCTTTGTCGGCGTGAAGGGTTTCATCGGCGGTTTTGGATCACGCATGCTCGGCTCGTTCGGCGAGCCGGCGATCAAGGCGATGGTCGCCGAAAGCGTCAGCGAGTCGATGCGGCTCGAAAACGCGATGCGGCAGGTTCGCACCAACCGTACGCTCGTCGTCCTGCACTACGCTCCGGTGGTCGAGACGGTCGTTGGCGAGCCGCTGGAGATTTTTCCGTTCCTCGGCTCGTCGCGGCTGGCTGAGACGATCGATCGGTTCAAGGTCAGCGCCGTCGTGCATGGCCACGCGCATCGCGGCGTCTATGAAGGTCGCACGCCCGGTGGTGCCCCGGTATACAACGTCGCCATGCACGTGGCGAAGCCGACCGGCCGTCCCTACGCCCTGCTCGAAATCTGAAACACCCCGCGCCTCGTCAGCGATCGATCTCGCCGAACACGATATCGAGCGACCCGATGATCGCGGCGACATCGGCGATCATGTGCCCGCGCGACAGAAAATCCATCGCCTGCAGATGGGCAAAGGACGGCGCGCGGATCTTGCATCGATAGGGAGTATTGCTGCCGTTCGAAACCAGGTAGACGCCGAACTCGCCCTTCGGCGCCTCCACGGCGGCATAGACTTCTCCAGCGGGCACGCGAATACCCTCCGTGTAGAGTTTGAAATGGTGGATGGTCGCTTCCATCGAGCGTTTCATCGTCGCCCGCGGCGGTGGCGTGATTTTGTGGTTTGGAATTGCCACTGGCCCTTGGCCTTCGGGCGATCGCAATTTTTCCAGGCATTGCTTCATGATCCGCACCGACTGGCGCATTTCCTCCATGCGGACGAGGTAGCGGTCATAGCAGTCGCCATGCTTGCCGATGGGAATGTCGAAGTCCATTTCGGGGTAGCATTCATATGGCTGCGCCTTGCGCAAATCCCATGCTGCGCCCGACCCGCGCAGCATGGGGCCGGAGAAGCCCCAGGCCCAGGCGTCATCGGGGCCGATCACGCCGACATCGACATTGCGCTGCTTGAAGATGCGGTTGCCGGTGAGCAATTCATCGAGATTGTCGCAGACCTTGAGGAACGGATCGCAGAAATTCCAGATGTCGTCCAGGAGCTTCTCAGGCAGGTCCTGGTGCACGCCGCCGACCCTGAAATAATTCGCATGCATGCGGGCGCCGGAGGCGCGCTCGTAGAACACCATCAGCTTCTCGCGCTCGGCGAAACCCCAGAGTGGCGGGGTCAGCGCGCCGATATCCATCGCCTGTGTCGTGACGTTGAGGAGATGCGACAAGAGCCGGCCGATTTCGCAAAAGAGCACACGGATAAGTTGTCCGCGCCTCGGGACTGATATTTCGAGCAGCTTCTCGGCGGCGAGGCAGAACGCATGCTCCTGGTTCATCGGCGCGACATAGTCGAGCCGGTCGAAATAGGGCAGGGCCTGCAGATAGTTCTTGTACTCGATGAGTTTTTCCGTGCCGCGGTGGAGCAGGCCGATATGGGGATCGGCGCGGTCGACGATCTCGCCGTCCAGTTCCAGCACCAGCCGCAGGACGCCGTGAGCTGAGGGATGCTGCGGCCCGAAGTTGAGGGTGAAGTTGCGAACTGCGGCTTCGACCATCACGGTGCTCCGCTGTACTGGGTTTTCAGGGCCGAAGCCGGGTGGTCCGGTCCGCCACGCCCGGATCGCCGATCAGGTGGTTGTCTGGATGATCAGCGTCAGCATGCCGTCGCCATCGATGTTGGCGGCAACAACTTGCGAGGAATCCAGTCCGCTCGCCGCCAGCGCCGTTGCTGCCTGCGGCGACGCATCGATCGAGCTCTGCAGGGTAAGCAGATCTTCAACGCTGGTCTGGGTGATCACGGCCTCGGCTTGTGTCTTGAGTTCCGGCGGCAGATCCTCGAGGGCGACAATCGCAATGCCAGTAAAATTCTGGTCGGTGAAACCTTGATCCGGCAGGGCCTGGTCAGGCGTTTGGTTAGGCAAGCTTGGATCGGGCAGGGCTTCCGGGGCCGGGGGCGCGATTTGGGGAAGCTGCGGGTCGGTGGATTGCGCGTGGATAGGCTGCGCCAGGGCCAATCCCGAAAGGGCGGCAATTGTCGTCAATATGCGCATGATCGTTCCTTCCGTTTTCCGTTTTGCTCGGGGAGGATCACTTGGTGACCACACAACCATCGTGCCGGATTATGGTTCCCGGTCCGTCACGGATAAGGCCCGTCGCAGAGCTATCCCGTCGCGCCTGCCCGCTGCGCGTGGTCGAAAAATGGAACAATTTCTAAAGGCGTTCATTCTCCCCTGATCACACCTTCATCACAGGATCGGCGGGGCGCTGCACCTCGAGGAGAAAGCTATGAGAATCAGCGAGTGCATGACACGGAATGTTCAGGTCGCCAGTCCGGACCAGTCCCTGCGGGATGCCGCACGAGCCATGGCCGATCTTGACGCCGGTGTTCTGCCCGTCGGTGAGAATGACCGGCTGGTCGGCATGATCACGGACCGCGACATTGCCGTTCGTGGCATCGCGGAGGGCAGAGGTCCCGATGCCAAGATCAGGGACGTGATGAGCGCGGAGGTACAATGCTGCTTTGACGACCAGGAAGTCGGCGATGTTCTTCAGAATATGCGCGAACTCAAAGTGCGGCGAATGCCGGTGATCAGCCGCGACCGTCGGTTGGTTGGCATTGTCTCGCTCGGCGATCTCGCCACGAACGGCGAGCCGGCCTGGGCCGGCGAAGCGCTGGGCGGAATTTCGGAGCCGGGCGGCGACCATTCGCAGACGGCGCACTGATGCATCATAACCAGATTTGAAGTTCCTGCTCGATCGACGGCATCGGCGTTCAGGAACTTCGAATCCACAACCGTACTGGAGTCACTCCTTTGCGCTACACGGCCGCCAGCGAAAATCGATTTCCGGGGTGATCCGGGCCGACGCTACGCAACCGAGAATCGATCGATGACCCACAGCCATGTCCCGTCGCCTTGGCGGCGGGCGACCTCGGCGGTTACGGTGCCATCGGGAAGACGGGTTGATGTGAGTGCCAAGTCTCCGCTGATAACTGCCGGTGCCTGAGTTCCGGCAGCAAATTTTCGGCCCGTGGCGGTGATGTTCGCGAAGAGTGCCCGGATCGCTTCGCGGCCATGCGTCAGTCGGCCTTCACCGCTGTCGATGACGGCATGCGGCTCAAAAAGCGCGGCCATGCCGTCGATGTCTCCCGCCCACTGACGGGAGATCAGCAGGCGCTCCAAATCCCGGGGATCACGCGCCGGTTCACGGCTTGGTTCATCGGTCATGCGAGACTCCTCCGACGCTCGGTACCAAAGCGTTCGATCCTGCGCCAAGTTTCGTTGGAAGACGAGCCGCCGAAGCTCCGCCATGCCGAGCGCCAGGTGGAGCAGCCTGGCGATCATCCTCCCCAGCCGACATCGCGGGCCGCAACGCGCCATTCGGCAGCGCCGGCGAGGCGCCGATGGCTGCTGCTGTCGTTGAGGAAGTCGGCGATCCTTGCCGCCGACTTCGCCGAGGCGAAGGTGAGCAGCCGATCGTGATGGACCACGGGCTCGCCGGTCTCATTGTCCCAGATCTCGAACCGGCAGCTTGGGTTCGGTATGGCTTCGAAACGGTTCTTCATATCGATGGTTCCGGTGATCGTCGGACCCAGGTTCCGCGACCCCGGCTTACGGATGGCTTACGGCTCGCGCGGGCCGCCCTCGGCTAGCTGGCCTTCGGCGCGAGGCGCTGCGCGACATGGTCAGCGATCGCCAGGCTTGACGTAAGGCCGGGACTCTCGATGCCGAACAGATTGACCAGGCCCTCCACGCCATGCACCGCCGCATCCTGGATGACGAAGTCGGCATTGGCTTCGCCGGGACCGGAGAGCTTCGGCCGGATGCCGCTATAGGCCGGCTGCAGGCTGCCATCGCCCAGGTCCGGCCAGTATTTGCGGATCTCGTCGTAGAAGCGCTCGCCACGCGTTGGATCGACGCGATAGTCGAGTGTCTCGGTCCATTCGACGTCAGGCCCGAAGCGGGCGACGCCGTCGAGGTCGAGCGTCAGATGGACGCCGAGCCCGCCTGGTTCGGGCACGGGATAGACCAGCCGCGAGAATGGCGCCCGGCCGGCGACCGAAAAATAGTTGCCCTTGGCATAGCGAAGATCTGGCACGAATTGCGGGTCGAGCCCGTCAAGCGAGCCGGCAAGTGCTGTGGCGCCAAGCCCGGCGGCGTTGATGAAGCGCGTGGTGGCGATTTCAAAGCGCTCGCCGCTTGTGCTGTCGACCGTGTCGAGCGCGATGCGCCCGCCCTCGATGCGGCCGCAGACGATGCGGGTGTTGAGGCTGAGCGCCGCCCCGTGCTCCTCGGCGTCGCCCAGCAGCGCAAGCATCAGGGCATGGCTGTCGATGATGCCGGTGGCGGGAGACAAAAGGGCCGCCGTGCACCGCAGCTTGGGCTCCAGCCTGCGCGCCTCTGCTGCGGTCAAGCGCGTCAAATCGCCCGCGCCGCAAGCAGAGGCGTTGGCCAGGATGGAAGCGAGCACCGGCTCCTGTTCGGCATCCGTGGCGACGATGAGCTTGCCGCAGCGCGCATGCGGCACCGCCCGCTCCTGGCAATAACGGTAGAGCTTTTCCCGGCCTGGCAGGCAGAGCTGGGCCTTCAGCGATCCGGCCGGATAGTAGATGCCGGCATGGATGACCTCGGAATTGCGCGAACTGGTCCCGGTGCCGATGGCGTTCTCGGCCTCGAGGATCAGGGTATCCATGCCACGCCGCGCCATCTCTCGCGCGATCGCAAGGCCAATGACGCCGGCGCCGGCGACGATGCAGTCGACATGGTCCACGATCAGGCCACCTCAGCCTTGTTGTTGTGCCTGCTGGTGACCCGTTCGGGGATCAAGTCTTGGCGACGCGCACCGCCGGCTTGGCGCAGGTTCTCGCGTTCCGCAGCCTCGAAGCTGAAATTCTGCATGTCTTCCGTCCATCCGCCGGCCCTTCCGAAATGGCTTGACACCCTTACAAGAAACGGATGCACCAAACAGCATTAATTCAGAGGCCGATGCGCGCGCCGAAAGGCGGCAGGACGCACGTCCCGGCATGCAGGACAGGAGCCATCATGGACGCTCGACCGAATTCTCCCGAAGCCCGCGACATCAGCTACCACTTGCACGGCTACACCAATGCCCGCAAGCATGAGGAAGCAGGGCCACTCGTCATCGAGAAGGGCGACGGCATCTATGTCGAGGATCTCGCCGGCAACCGCTATATCGAGGCGATGGCCGGGCTTTGGAGCGTCGCGGTCGGCTTTTCGGAGAAGCGGCTGGTCGATGCGGCGGTGCGCCAGATGTCCAAGCTGCCTTACTATCACGACTTCGGCTCCAAATCGCATTCGCCGCTGATCGATCTCGCCGAGAAGCTGGTGCAGATGGCGCCAGTGCCGATGAGCAAGGCGTATTTCACCAATTCCGGCTCCGAGGCCAACGATACGGCCATGAAGATGATCTGGTACCGGTCGAATGCGATCGGCCAGCCGGCACGCAAGAAGATCATCAGCCGCAATCGCGGCTATCACGGCGTCACCATTGCCGCTGCAAGCCTGACCGGCCTGCCCAACAACCACACGTCCTTCGACCTGCCGATTGCCAATGTGCTGCACACGTCGACGCCGCACCACTGGCGCGAGGCGCTGCCAGGCGAGAGCGAAGCAGAGTTTTCGAGCCGGCTTGCCGACGACTTGGAAAAGCTGATCCTGGCCGAAGGACCGGAAACCATCGCTGCCTTCTTCGGCGAGCCGATCATGGGCGCCGGCGGCGTCATCGTGCCGCCGGCCGGCTACTGGGAGAAGATCCAGGCGGTCCTGTCGAAATACGACATCCTGCTCGTCGCCGACGAGGTGATCTGCGGTTTTGGCCGAACCGGCGAGATGTTCGGCTCGCAGACCTTCGGCATCAGGCCTGACATCATGGTGCTGTCGAAGCAGATTTCTTCGTCCTACCTGCCAATCTCGGCCTTGCTGATCAACGAAAAGGTTTTCGAGCCGATTGCCGACGAAAGCAATCGCATCGGCACCTTCGGCCACGGCTTCACCGGCGGCGGCCATCCCGTTGCGGCGGCAGTCGCGTTCGAGAACCTGAAGCTGATCGAGGAGCGCGACCTTGTCGGCAATGCGCGCACGGTCGGCGCGCATATGCAGAAGCGGCTGCGCAAGCTCGAATCGCACCCGCTTGTCGGCGAGGTGCGCGGAGTCGGCCTGATCGCGGCGGTCGAACTGGTCGGCGACAAGGCGAGCAAGACGCCGTGGGAGACGGCCGGCGCGCTGGGCGGGCTCGTCAACGGTTTCATGCAGCAGAACGGCGTGATATCCCGCAACATGGGCGACGCGCTGGCTTTCTGCCCGCCGCTGATCATCACCGAGCCACAGGTCGATGAGATGATCGACGCGTTCGAAAGATCGCTTGAAGCCGCGGGCAAGCAGGTCCCGCAATTGGCGCGCGCGTAACGGCGTGATCTCGAGCGACGCAAGCGGCGTTATAAGAAAATTGCGAAAAACTTATAACGCTGCAGGAGAGGATCAGGAATCCTTGTTGCCGTCGTGCAGCCAAATCAGAATGGTCTTGCAGATAAACAAAGCCATCACGAAAAACGCCTCGTGAAAGCCGCCGCGTATTGAGCGTTGAAAGCCAGGTACGCTTTGAGCCTTGCTGCGGCATCCAATCTTCCGCAGGGGAGATCGGCAGCTTTGCCGGCGGCGCCACGATCGGCAATTGCCCCGGATCGTACTTGAACATCCACCGCGCCGGTGCTACGTCCACCCAATCGACAGGGGCGCTCCGTATTGCCGGGGCTGAGATGGAAGGTGCCAAGCCTTCGGTCCCTCAAGCTGATCTGGGTAATGCCAGCGGAGCGAGGCGACCGTGTTTTCAGGTGCACAGATTTCCCTGTATCCGATGTGCGACGATTTCGTCGGCGTCATCCTCAAAGCTATTTCGGCGATGGATTCCTATCGGCCGAATTTCCGCATCGAGACCGACGACATCTCGACGCTGATCGTCGGCCCGCCGGAACAGCTTTTCCCGGCCATGCGCGATCTGTTCGCCTCGGCGGCGGCAAGTGGCGTGCACTGCGTGTTGTCGGCGACGGTGTCGCGCGGCTGCCCCGGCGAGCCCGACGATCCGATCTGCACACCGATTTCCGGCAGCAGTCACGAGCTCTCCCTGGCCGAGCGCATCGGCGCGGCGCGGTCGCATGTCGACGGTGCGAAAAAGCTCGGCCAAGAGGTCGCCGCGCAGTTCTCGCTCTATCCGCTCGGCGAGGGCCATCACATGGACGAGATCTACGGCTGCATCGACTTTCTCAAGATTTCGGGCGTCTTCGACAGGTCGAAGAATTTCTGCACCAAGCTTAGAGGCGATGCCGGACCGGTGTTCGCGACGCTATCGGAAGCCTTCCTTCGCTTCGGCGCGCCGCAAGGCCATGTCGCGCTCGATTTTACCGTGTCGGCGAACAGCCCGAGCGCTTGTTAGTCGATTGTCAACCGGTTGCAGCGAAATCCGAAACGGCATCCGGAACGACCACCAGCTTGCCGACAAAATCCTTGGCAATGAAATCCGCCTGGGCACGGTGGAAATCGGACAGCCTGTAGACGCCACCGACCAGCGGCCGGATCTTCTTCTCCTCGATGTAGCGGACGATACGGCGAAAGTCCGCACGCGTGCCCTGGCTCGAACCATGCAGCTGCAACTGCTTGAGATACATGGTGCGCAGATCGAGTTGCACGACCGGGCCGGCAATCGCGCCGGCGGTGGTGTAGCGGCCTTCGGGCCGAAGGATGCGCAAGAGATCATTGAAGATCGCACCGCCGACGAGGTCGGCAACCACGTCGATCGGCTGGTCGTCGGTCGCGTCGTTCACGGCAGCAGGCAGATCGGCGACGCCACGGGTGATCACCGCCTCGGCGCCGATGTCGAGCACCGCCTGTTCCTTGCCCTTGCCGACGACGGCATAGGGAATGGCGCCGCGTGCCCGCGCCAATTGCACGATGCCGGAGCCGACGCCGCCCGACGCGCCGGTGACCAGCACTCGCTCGCCGGCCATCAATGCGGCGCGTTCCAGCATCTGTTCGCCGGTAAGGTAAGCGCAGCAGAAAGTGGCGAGTTCGACGTCAGTTAGGTCGGTAGCGACGACATGGGCATTTTCGGCCGGCACGGCCTGATATTCGGCATAGCCGCCGTCGCGGCCGTGGCCCATATAGTCGATGTCGGCGAGTGAATCATCGTCGCGGTTGTAGATGGAGAAGTCGACCATCACCCGCTCGCCGATGCGGGCCGAAGAAACACCATCGCCGACGGCAACGATGTTGCCGACGGTGTCGGTGCCCTGGATGCGCGGGAAAGTCAGCGTGTTGCCCTGACGCCGCCAGGTCGACACGGCGGCAGCATCTTCCTCCGTGCCGTAGGCGCCCTGTCGCACCCAGACATCGGTGTTGTTCATGCCGCAAGCGGTGACCTTGACCAGCACCTCGCCCGGGGCGGGCGAGGGCACTTTCACGTCGGTGCGGTAGACAAGCTTTTCCGGTCCGCCGTAACCGGTCAGGAGCACTGCGGCCATGGTGGCGGGGAGGGGTTTGGTTATGGCATTCATGTCGGTTTTTCAGAGGTTCGCAAACACGCTCTTCAACGCATCTGCCGTTTTCGATACGACGATGTCGGCCTCTTTGCGGGTGAGGCACAGCGGCGGCGCAAAGCCGAGAATGTCGCCCTGCGGCATGGCGCGGCCGATGACACCACGCTCGCCAAGGGCTGTCGCGACCTGCGGCCCGATCTTTTGCGAGGCGTCGAAGAACACGCGATCATCTCTGTCGGCGACGAACTCGACCGCCGCCAGCATGCCGTCACCGCGCACCTCGCCGACATTCTTGTGGCCGCCGACGGCTTTCGCCAGCTCGGCGCGGAAATAGGCGCCGGTTTCGCCGGCATTGGTGACCAGGTCCATCTCGTCGATCAGTTCCAGGTTGGCGACGCCGGCGGCAACGCAGATCGGATGCGCCGAATAGGTCCAGCCGTGGCCGATGCTGCCGAGCTTGTCGGAACCCTGCACCAGCACCTGCCAGACCTTGTCCGAGACGATGACGCCCGACAGCGGCGCATAGGCTGAGGTCAGGCCCTTGGCGATGGTGATCAGGTCGGGCTTGATGCCGTAATGGTCGGAGCCGAACATCGTGCCCAGCCGGCCAAAGCCGGTGACCACTTCGTCGGCCACCAGCAGCACGTCGTACTTCTGCAGCACCGCCTGGATCTTTTCCCAGTAGAGGGCAGGCGGCGGCACGATGCCGCCGGTGCCGAGGATCGGCTCGCCGATGAAGGCGGCGACCGTGTCCGGGCCCTCAGCCAGGATCATCTCCTCCAGCTTGTCGGCGCAGTGTTGGGAAAACTGTTCCTCGCTCATCGAGCGGTCGGCGCGGCGGAAATAGTAGGGCGCTTCGGTGTGCAGGATCGGCGCACGCGGCAGGTCGAAGGCGTTGTGGAACAGGTCCAGCCCGGTCAGCGACCCCGTCATGACGCCGGAGCCGTGATAGCCGCGCCAGCGCGAGATGATCTTCTTCTTCTCGGGACGGCCGAGCACGTTGTTGTAGTACCAGATCAGCTTGATGTTGGTTTCGTTGGCGTCGGAACCGGAGAGGCCGAAATAGACCCTCGACATGCCTTGCGGCGCCCGATCGATGATCATCTTGGAAAGCGTGATCGACGCCTCGGTGCCGTGGCCGACATAGGCGTGATAATAGGCCAGGTTCTTGGCTTGCGCGGCGATGGCGTCTGATATCTTCTGGCGGCCATAGCCGACATTGACGCAATAGAGGCCGGCGAAGGCATCGATGCTCTTGCGCCCGTTATTGTCCCAGATAGTGACGCCTTCGCCGCCGGCGATGATGCGGGTCGGCGATTCACCCCGTGCATGCGTGCCCATATGGGTCGAGGGATGGAAGAAGTGGTCGCGGTCCCAGGCGGCGAGTTCGTTGGACTGGTCGAGCATTTTTTTGACTCCTTAGAGAAAGATGGTCCCGACGCGGCCTAAGGTGTGTCGACATTCAGGTCAGGCCGAGTCGAAAATGGTGGCTTCCGAGAACCGGAGCGGAGCGTACTTTTTCGTACGTGAGCACCGGAAGCGCAGGACGCCGCCATTTGCAGACCGGCATCACCTGAATGTCGATACACCTTACGCCACGTCCAGGCAGAGATATCTAAGATCGGTAAAGGCTTCGAGCCCGTGGCGCGAGCCCTCGCGGCCGATGCCGGACTGTTTGACGCCGCCGAACGGGATCGGCGCGCCGGTGATCTTGACGCGGTTGAT
The DNA here is from genome assembly GCF_055811385.1 of Mesorhizobium sp. WSM4849. Lineage (NCBI taxonomy): Bacteria > Pseudomonadati > Pseudomonadota > Alphaproteobacteria > Hyphomicrobiales > Phyllobacteriaceae > Mesorhizobium > Mesorhizobium sp. WSM4849. Next base: position 21,388 of record NZ_JBVVPW010000043.1, on the reverse strand, counting down.
GGCGACCATACCGTAGTCGAGCGCGCGGCCTATGCGCAATTGGCGGCCGCCGTTCTCGGTGACGACATAGGCGACGAGGCCGTATTCGGTGGCGTTGGCGCGGGCGATGACCTCGTCTTCACTGTCGAAGGCCGTCACGGCGGCGACCGGACCAAAGGTTTCCTCGCGCATGATCAGCGCGTCGTCGGTGACATCGGCCAGCAGGGTCGGCCGGTAGAACAGCGGCCCGGCCGGATGTCTGCCGCCGCCGGTTAGGCAGCGCGCGCCATGGGCTAGCGCATCGGCAACCTGCTCCTCGACCTTCTGGACGCCGCGCTCGTGCATCAACGGCCCGATGTCGGTGTCATCGGCCAACCCATTGCCTGTCCGCAGCGTCTCGATGCGTCTGGCGAAGGCGGCGCAGAAACGGTCGTAGATCGGGCGCTGGACATAAATACGGTTGGCGGCAAGGCAATCCTGGCCGGACGTGGCGAATTTGGCATCGATGGCGATGGTTACAGCCTTGTCGAGATCGGTGTCGGCAAAGACGATCAGCGGCGCATGGCCGCCAAGCTCCATCACCAGCCGCTTCATCGTCGGCGCAGTTTGCGCGGCGATAAGCCTGCCGATCTCGGTCGAGCCGGTGAAGCTAATGGCCCGGACGCGAGCGTCTTCACACATTCGCCCAACGATGATCGAAGCCTTGCCGGTGAGAACGTTGAAGACGCCAGCCGGCAGGCCGGCGCGTTCGCCGAGCTCGGCCAGCGCCAGCGCCGACAGCGGCGTTTCCGACGAAGGATGCGCCACGATCGTGCAGCCGGCGGCAAGGGCGGCCGCGGCCTTGCGGGTCAGCATGGCCGCGGGAAAATTCCATGGCGTGACGACGCCGACGACGCCGAGCGGTTCGCGCCGCACCATCATTTCGGCGTTCGGCAAATGGCTGGTGACGCTTTCGGCGTTGAGGCGCTTTGCCTCCTCGGCATACCACTCGACGAAAGCGGCGGCGTAGTCGATCTCGCCCCGCGCTTCCCTAAGCGGCTTGCCCTGTTCGAGCGTCATCAAGAGCGTCAGATCCTCTTTCGCGGCGATGATCAGGTCGAACCATTTTCGCAGGATTCTTGCGCGTTCCTGTGGGAGAGCCGCGCGCCAGGCGGGAAAGGCACGCGACGCAGCGTCGATCGCCTTGCTCGTTTGCCTGCTATCGAGCGCGGCAACCCAGGCAACGGTGGCGCCCGTGGCAGGGTCGGTCACCTCAAAACTCTCGGCCGCCTCACTCGCCGTCCAGTGGCCGTCGACATAGGCGAGTTCGCGCAGCAGTCGGCGGTCGGCGAGGCGGTCAAGCGCTTCGTCGCGTTGTTGGCGGGCAAAATGCGCGGACATGTTCGAGGTCTCCCGATGTCGAGGCGATGCGGAGAGACTATGCGCGCGGTGCAGACAGAGAGGCTGTTTGGGCGCCCACGCTTAGAGAGATTGTCTCTATTCATCGGCTCGGACAGACAATCTGTCCAGCTTTAGGCTGGGCAATCGCATTGGGGAAGTGCCCCCTCACCCGGATTGCCAACCGAATTGCAAAGGGCAATTCGGGGCAATCCGACCTCTCCCCGAGGGGAGAGGAGATCGCCAGCGCCGGCGCCAGCCTCTTCTTCCCGCCGGGGAGAAGGTGGCCGCGAAGCGGCCGGATGAGGGGGCTCTTTGCGATTTGCTCAGGCCTCACGACAGCGCCGGCAGCAGATCCGCCACCGGCAAGACAATCTCCTCCTTCACCGTCTTGGTGACGATGTAGGTGAAATAGCGGTCGATGCCGATCTCGCGTTCAAGCAGGGCGTCGACCAGCCGCTGATAGGCGTCGATGTCGCGCGCCATCACTTTCAGCAGATAGTCGACGCCGCCGCCCACCGACCAGCAGGCGACGATTTCGGGGATATCGCGGATGACCCGCTCGAAGCGGTCGAAATCGGCCTGGCGGTGGCTGGCCAGCGTTACCTCCATCAGGACGGTGGCGACCGGCGCGACGGCGCGCATCGCAACCTTGGCGTGATAGCCGGAGACGATGCCGGCCTTTTCCAGCTTGCGCAGGCGCATCCAGCACGGCGTCGCCGACAGGCCGACCTTTTCGGCGAGCGCCAGCTTGGTGATGCGCCCGTCGCGCTGGACCGCGTCGAGGATTTTCAGGTCGATCTGATCGAGTTTCGGTGCGGCCATGAGCGTCCACTTTTTTGTCCCCGACACCATGACGGCGCATTATTTCGATTGTCAATTGCACTGATTTCGATCTCTAATATGTCATGACATTGTGGCGTCCAGATCCCGCGCTCATCCGGCGGCCGGCCTATCAATCGCTCGCCGACCAGTTCGCGCGCGCCATCCATGATGGGCGGTTGGCCAATGGCACGCGGCTGCCGACGCATCGCCGGCTGGCCGACGAATTGGAGCTTTCGGTGCAGACAGTCAGCCGCGCCTATGAGGAACTGATCCGCCGGGGCCTGGTCTCCGGCGAGATCGGCCGCGGCAGCTTCGTGCAGACGCAGCGCCGCGAGCCGGAGCCGCCCTATCTGCCGGAACGCCTTGGCGAGGTCATCGACCTCTCGATCCTGAAGCCGGTCTGCGAGCCGATGCATCTGGAGCGGCTGAAGCAGGCGCTGGGCTGGCTTGCCGAAAACCTGCCGTCGAGTTCGGCGCTGTCGTTCAGGCCGAACATGGTGTTCCCACGCCACCGCGCGGTGGCGGTCGAATGGCTGCGGCACTGCGGTCTCGACGTGTCCGCGCAGAATGTCAGCCTGACCAACGGCGCCACGGCCGGCATGACGGTGGCGCTGATGAGCGTGGCGCCGCCCGGTTCGACCGTCGCCACCGAGGCGATCGGCCACCACACGCTGATCCCGCTGGCGCGCTATCTCGGCTTCAACCTCGAGGGCCTGCCGATCGACGACAACGGCTTGATCCCGGAGGCGCTGGACGAGGCGTGCCGGCTTTCCGACATCCGCGCCGTGTTCGTGCAGCCCTCGGTGATTAACCCGACCGCAACGCTTATGGATGTCGCGCGGCGCGAGCAGATCGCTGTGGTGGCGCGCCGGCATGACATCGCCATCATCGAGAACGACGTGCTCGGCCCGCTGGTCGAGGGCCGTCCGCCGCCGATCGCCGCCTTCGCACCCGAGCGCACGCTCTACGTCACCTCCTTCACCAAGATCGTGGTGCCGGGCCTGCGCATCGGCTATCTCGCGGCACCCGACCGCTATGCCGCCGCCGTCGCCAACCGCCATCTCGTCTCCAACTGGATGGCGACGCCGATGGTGGCCGAGATCGCGACAAAATGGGTGACCGACGGCACGGCGATGGGGCTTGTCCGCTGGCAGCGTTCGGCGCTGCGGCGGCGGCAGGAGATTGCTGCCCAGGTGCTTGCCGGGGTCGACTATCGTGTCCATCGCGACGGATTGCATCTGTGGCTGCAGCTGCCCGGCGACCGCTCCGAGGAAAGCTTCGTCGCGCAGGCCCGCCTGCAGGGCGTGGCGATCGCACCAGGCACATCGTTCCGTATCTCGGCGGCGCCCTGGCAGCCAGCGGTTCGGATCTCGCTGGGCTCGACTACCGAAGGGGAACTGCGCGCCGGCCTGAGCGTTGTGACCAAACTTCTGCTCGGCGATCCGGAGCATCTCCTGCTGGCGATCTAGGCAGACATTGCCGCGAAATTGTGCGGAGCCAGAAACATTGTCATGAGTTTATTTTCCTGATTGACATGATTTGGCGCGTTCCGCATCGTTAAAGGCACCAAGCTTCTCCAGCACGGGGAATTCATTGTCCGCGCCCATCATCGAGATCGACGGCATTTCGAAAAGCTTCGGCACCTTCAAGGTGCTGGACGGCCTGTCGATGCAGGTCATGCCGCGCGAGAAGCTGGCGCTGATCGGCCCGTCCGGCTCGGGCAAGACGACGATCCTGCGCATCCTGATGACGCTGGAGCGGATCGACAGCGGTCACATCCAGATCGATGGCGAGCAGCTTTACCACATGGAGCGCAACGGCCAGTTGCTGCCCGCCGACGAACGGCATCTGGCTAGAATGCGCCAGAAGATCGGCATGGTCTTCCAGCTGTTCAACCTGTTTCCGCACAAGAGCGTCATCGACAACGTCACGCTGGCGCCGATCCTGACCAAGGGTATGCCGCGCGCCGCCGCCGAAAAACGGGCGAGGGAACTGCTCGACATGGTCGGCATGGCCGACAAGGCCAAAGCCATGCCGGCGCAGCTCTCCGGCGGCCAGAAGCAGCGCGTGGCGATCGCCCGAGCGCTGGCGCTGCAGCCCAGGATCATGCTGTTCGACGAAGTGACATCGGCGCTCGATCCGGAACTGGTCGAGGAGGTGCTGAACGTCTTGTGGAGGCTCTGCTCCGAGACCGACATGACCATGCTGCTCGTCACCCACGAAATGGGTTTTGCCCATGATTTCGCCGACCGGGTTTTGTTCTTCGACCGCGGCAAGATTGTCGAAGAAGGCAAGCCCGACGAGATTTTCCGCAATCCCAAGCAGGAGCGCACGCAAGGCTTCCTGAAGAAGATCATCGCGGCCGGACATCGCGTCTGACTGCCATGCCAAGGCGGCAACGCCGTCCTCAGGGGCGGCGAAGCCGTCTCGACCAAAGCGAACCAAGAAGAGAAGCAAGGAGTTGGGAACAATGAAGAAACTTGGCATTCTGGCCGGCCTGGCCGGTGTTGCACTGACCGCGATTCTGGCCGCCTCGACCGCGGGATCGGCCGACGACAGCAAGCTCGAAGAGCTCAAGGCACAGGGCTTCGCCCGCGTCGCCATCGCCAATGAGCCGCCCTATACGGCGGTTGCGGCCGACGGCAAGGTTTCGGGTGCTGCGCCCGATGTAGCGCGCGAGATCTTCAAGCGCCTCGGCGTCAACGACATCGTCGCCTCGATCTCGGAATATGGCGCCATGATCCCCGGCCTGCAGGCCGGCCGTTTCGACGTCGTCACCGCCGGCCTGTTCATGAAACCGGAGCGCTGCGCAGCGGTCGCTTATTCGGAGCCGGTGCTGTGCGACGCCGAGGCGATGCTGGTCAAGAAGGGCAACCCGAAGGGCTTCAAGAGCTACGAGGATGTCGCCAAGGATGCCACCGCGACGATCGGGGCGCCCGGCGGCGGCACCGAGGAGAAGCTGGCGCTCACTGCCGGCGTGCCGCGCGACCGCGTCATCGTCGTGCCGGACGGCCAGAGCGGCCTGAAGATGCTGCAGGACGGCCGCATCGACGTCTATTCGCTGCCAGTGCTGTCGATCAACGATCTGGTCAAGAAGGCCAACGATCCGAACCTCGAAGTCGTTGCCCCGGTCGTCGGCGCGCCGGTCTATTGCGACGGCGCGGCCTTCAAGAAAGGCGACGAGGCGCTGCGCGACGCCTATGACGTCGAACTGGCCAAGATGAAGAAGTCCGGCGAATTCGCCAAGATCATCGAGCCTTACGGCTTCTCGGCAGCGGCGGCGATGTCGACGAGCCGCGACAAGCTCTGCTCGGCGAAGTAGGGCCTTTTTCCCTCTCCCCGTTCACGGGGGAGAAGGGGCCCGAAGTGACGGATGAGGGGCAGCGCCATACTTTGGTTGGTTCGCGCCGCCCCTCATCTGCCTGCCGGCATCTTCTCCCCGTGAACGGGGAGAAGGGGCCAAGACTACAACCGTGAAACGCTGGAAATTTCGACCTTCATGACCCAATGGTCCGGCTATTTCGGCCTGATATTGCAGGGAGCGCTAGTTACCATCGAGCTGACGCTGATGGGGTCGGTGCTTGCCCTGATCATGGCCTTTCTCGCCGGGCTTGGGCGGCTGTCGCGTTTTTTCGCCATTCGGGCGCTGGCCACCGCCTATATCGAATTCTTCCGCGGCACCTCGATCTTCGTGCAGCTGTTCTGGGCCTATTTCGTGCTGCCCTTCATCGGCATTTCGCTGACGCCGCTGCAGGCCGGCGTGCTGGCGCTCGGCCTCAATGTCGGCGCCTATGCGGCGGAAGTGGTGCGCGGCGCCATCCAGTCGATCGGCCGCGAACAGTACGAGGCCTGCACCGCGCTCAATCTCGGCCGCTGGCAAGCCATGCGCCATGTCATCCTGCCGCAGGCGCTGCTGGTCATGCTGCCGACCTTCGGCAACAACGCCATCGAATTGCTCAAGGCGACCGCCGTCGTTTCGCTGATCTCGCTCACCGACCTGACCTTCCAAGCGCAGGTGGTGCGCTCGCAGACAGGCAACACGATGGTGCCGTTCACCACCATTCTCGTCATCTATTTCGGCCTTGCGCTGATCATCTCGTGGGGCGTGCGTTCGCTGGAACGCCGCATGGCGCGCGGCCTCGATGGGGTGCGCGTCTGATGGATCGGGCCTCATAATGGAGTGGGATTGGAACTTCGTCTGGGAGATCATGCCGACGCTGATCGACGGCGTGAAGATCACCATCCTGGCGACGCTGCTCGGCTCGGTCCTGGCCGCGATCGTCGGGCTGGCCATCGCCCTGGCGCGGCGCTCACCGAACAAGGGCTTGTCGCGCACCGTCGGCTTCCTCGCCGAGTTCATCCGCGGCACGCCGCTTTTGGTGCAGCTATACTTCATCTTCTACGTACTGCCGGACATCGGTATCCTGCTGCCGCCGCTGGTGGCCGGCGTCATCGGCCTCGGCCTGCATTACGGCACCTACACGGCCGAAGTCTATCGCGCCGGCATCGACAATGTGCCGCGCGGCCAATGGGAAGCCGCCAAGGCCTGCAATCTGAACGCCAGGCAGACCTGGACCCACATCATCATGCCGCAGGCGATTCCGCCGATGATCCCGGCGCTTGCCAACTACTTCATCGCCATGTTCAAGGAGACGCCGCTGCTTTCGGCGATCACCGTGCTGGAACTGATGAACCAGGCCAAGAGCGTCGCCAACACCTATTACCGCTATGTCGAGCCGATGACCTTGGTCGGCGCCTTCTTCCTCGTCATCAGCCTATTCTCGGTCGTGCTGCTGCGCTGGCTGGAACGCCGTTACGGCAAGATCGAGAGGTAGTCTTTCATGAAACACTTGCCCGAAATCAGACTGACGCCGACACGGCCGGCGCTCGAAGCGCGTCCCCTGGAAAAGCGCATCGGCCTGATCGTCCTTGCCACCGACCATACGACCGAACCGGATTTTCGCCGCATGGTGGCGAGCGAGCGGATCGGCGTCTATGTCGCGCGCATTCCCTATGCCAATCCGACGACGCCGGAGAATTTGCGCAAGATGCAGCCGTCGCTGACGGCGGGCGCCGCGCTCATCCTGCCCGATGAGCCGCTCGACGCGATCTGCTATTCCTGCACCTCGGCCTCCGTGGTCATCGGCGATGCCGAGATCGAGGCGGCGGTGCAGGCGGCCAAGCCCGGCGTGCCCGTGGTCACACCGCCGATGGCAGGGGCGCGTGGCTTGAAGGCGCTGGGCGCCAGGACGATCAGTATTCTTACTCCCTACACGGTCGAGACCAGCCGGCCGATGGCGGCCTATTTCGCGGCGCACGGTTTCGAGATCGCCAGCTTCACCTGTCTCGGTTTCGAGGACGACCGCGAGATGGCGCGGATTGCACCGGCCACGCTGGTCGATCTGGCGCGCGAGGCGACCGATGCGCAAGCGGACGCGCTGTTCGTCTCCTGCACGGCGCTGCGGGCCGCACTTGCCGTGGTCGGCATGGAAGAGGCAATCGGCCGTCCGGTCGTGACCAGCAACCAGGCAACGGTCTGGAACTGTCTGCGGCTTTGCGGCGACGACGAGCCGCGCGCCGAATTCGGCCGTCTGATGACGCTGCCGTTGGGACAATGAGGCCATGACACTTGCGCCTATCACCCTCTCCGACATCCGCGCCGCGCGCGAGCGCGTCGCAGGCAAGGTCGAGCGCACGCCGACCGTGCTTTCCCCGAGTCTTTCCGGGCACTTGGGCGCGCCCGTTTATCTCAAGCTCGAACATCGGCAGACCACCGGCAGCTTCAAGCTGCGTGGCGCCTCGAACGCCATTGCTTCGCTGAACGCCGAGGAGAAGGCGCGTGGCGTGGTCGCCGCCTCGACCGGCAATCACGGCCGGGCGCTGGCCCACGCGGCGAAGCTCGAAGGCATGCGCGCGACGATCTGCATGTCGCGACTCGTGCCGCAGAATAAGCTCGACGAGATCCGCCGGCTCGGCGCCGAGATCCGCATTGTCGGCAACGGCCAGGACGATGCGCAGCAGGAGGTCGAACGGCTGGTCGCGGAAGAGGGGCTGGTCATGCTGCCGCCCTTCGACCATCCTGATATCATCGCCGGGCAAGGCACGCTCGGGCTGGAGATCATCGAGCAGGTTGCGGACGCCGCTTTGGTGCTGGTGCCGCTTTCCGGCGGCGGGCTGGCGGCGGGTGTCGCCGCTGCCGTGAAGGGCGTCAGCCCCGGCACGAAGGTCATCGGCGTTTCGATGGCGCGGGGTGCGGCGATGAAGGCGAGCCTCGACGCCGGACATCCAGTTTTGGTCGAGGAACTGCCAACGCTTGCGGATTCGCTCGGCGGCGGCGTCGGCCTCGACAACCGGCTGACCTTCTCGATGTGCCGCGACCTGCTCGACGACGTAATCCTGCTCAGCGAGGACGAGATCGCCGCCGGCATCCGCCATGCCTATGAACAGGAGCGCGAGATCGTCGAAGGCGCCGGCGCGGTTTGCATCGCCGCCGTGCTTGCCGGCAAGGTCAGGGCGAGCGGCACCACAGTGCTCATTCTGTCGGGCCGCAACATCGACATGACGCTGCACAGGAAAATCATCTGTGGCGAAGCAATTGAGGAGAGCGCCGCATGAGCCGGATGACGATACTCACCGAAGCCGAACTGCGCGGGATCGTGAAGCTCGATCTCGATGCCGTCGCCTGCGTCGAAGATGCGTTCCGAGCGCTCGCCACCTTGCCGGTGGCGATGCCGCCGATCCTGCGGCTCGACATTCCCGAGCATCGCGGCGAGGTCGACGTCAAGACCGCCTATGTGCCTGGGATCGACGGTTTTGCGATCAAGATCAGTCCCGGCTTCTTCGACAATCCGAAGCTCGGCCTGCCCAGCGTCAACGGCATGATGGTGCTGCTGTCGTCAAAAACAGGGCTGGTCGACGCTCTGCTGCTCGACAACGGCTATTTGACCGACATCCGTACCGCCGCCGCCGGAGCGGTCGCGGCTAAACACCTTTCGCGATCGGACTCCTCGATCGCCGCGATCTTTGGCGCCGGCGTCCAAGCCGGGCTGCAGCTCGAGGCGCTTATGCTGGTGCGGCCGATCGCCGAGGCCCGCATCTGGGCCAGGGACGCCGCCAAGGCCGAAGCCGCGGCGGACACATTGCGCGAAAAACTAGGCATCGTCGTGCGTGCGGACCCCGATGCGGCATCGGCGGCGGCCGGCGCCGACATCATCGTCACCACGACGCCGTCGACCGAGCCGCTGATCAAGGCCGGCTTCATCTCGGCCGGCCAACACATCACCGCTATGGGCTCGGACGCCGAGCACAAGAACGAGATCGCGCCGGCGATCCTGCGCATGGCCGATCTCTACGTCGCCGACAGCGCGAAACAGACGCGGCTGCTGGGCGAACTGCATCATGCCATCGCGACGGGCGTGATGGCGGCCGATGCCGAGATTACCGAACTCGGCCAGATCATCGCCGGCGAAAGACATGGCCGGCGCTCGGCCAGCGACATCACCATCGCCGACCTGACCGGCACCGGCGTGCAGGACACGGCGATCGCCACGCTCGCCCGCGACCGTGCCCGGGCGGCCAACACCGGTACGATTTTCGAAAGCTGATGCTGGGCCGCAAGGCCCAACAAACGAGGACCAAGAAAATGCAGCCTAATTTGAAATTCTCGCGCGGCGAATATGCGGACCGCCTCGCCAAGACACGGAAGGCCATGGAGGCCAAGGGCGTCGATCTGCTTGTTGTCAGCGATCCGTCCAACATGGCCTGGCTGACCGGCTATGATGGCTGGTCGTTCTATGTGCACCAGGCTGTCATCGTGCCGCCGTCGGGCGAACCGGTGTGGTACGGGCGCGGCCAGGACGCCAACGGTGCCAAGCGCACCGCCTATCTCGCCCATGACAACATCGTCGGCTATGCCGACCACTATGTGCAGTCGACCGAACGCCACCCGATGGATTTTCTCGCGCAGGTGCTGGCCGATCGCGGCTGGGGCAAGCTAAGCATCGGTGTCGAGATGGACAATTACTGGTTCTCGGCCGCTGCCTTCGCGTCGCTGCAGAAGCATCTGCCCAACGCCCGCTTCGTCGACGCCACGGCACTCGTCAATTGGCAGCGCGCGGTGAAGAGCCCGACCGAGATCGACTATATGCGCAAGGCCGCCCGCATCGTGGAAGTGATGCACCAGCGCATCGTCGACAAGATCGAAGTCGGCATGCGCAAATGCGATCTGGTCGCCGAGATATATGATGCCGGCACGCGCGGCGTCGACGGGCCAGACGGAAAGATTGGGGGCGACTATCCGGCGATCGTACCGCTGCTGCCGTCGGGCGCCGATGCGTCGGCGCCGCATCTGACCTGGGACGACAGGCCGATGAAATCGGGCGAGGGCACCTTCTTCGAGATCGCCGGCTGCTATAACCGCTACCATTGTCCTCTTTCCCGGACTGTGTTCCTTGGTAAACCCACGCAGGAATTCCTCGATGCCGAAAAGGCGACGCTGGAAGGCATGGAGGCGGGATTGGCCGCGGCAAAGCCCGGCAATACATGCGAAGACATCGCCAATGCCTTCTTTGCGGTGCTGAAGAAATACGGCATCGTCAAGGACAACCGCACCGGTTATCCGATCGGGCTTTCCTATCCGCCGGACTGGGGCGAGCGCACGATGAGCCTGCGTCCCGGCGACCGCACCGAACTGAAGCCGGGCATGACCTTCCATTTCATGACCGGCCTGTGGCTGGAGACGATGGGGCTCGAGATCACCGAATCCATCCTGATCACCGAGACAGGGGTCGAGTGCCTGGCCAATGTGCCACGTAAGCTGGTGGTGAAGGATTGAGCCCGATGTCCCACCTTCGCCCATCACCGATTACGCCGACCGTCGATTTCGACCGCGACGGCGTGCAGCACGGGTTCCTGCGGCTGCCCTACAGCCGTGACGATTCCGCCTGGGGATCGGTGATGATCCCGATCTGCGTGATCCGCAACGGCAGCGGGCCGAGCGCATTGCTCACCGGCGGCAATCATGGCGACGAATATGAGGGGCCGCTGGCGCTTTATGATCTCGCCCGCACGCTCGATCCGAAGCAAGTCAGCGGCACGGTGATTATCGTGCCGGCGATGAACTATCCGGCCTTCCGTGCCGGCACCCGCACCTCGCCGATCGACAAGGGCAATCTCAACCGCAGCTTTCCCGGCCGGCCCGACGGGACGGTGACCGAGAAGATCGCGGATTACTTCCAGCGCGAACTTTTGCCGCGCACCGACATCGCGCTCGACTTCCATTCCGGCGGCAAGACGCTCGACTTCGTGCCGTTCTGCGCCGCCCATATCCGGCCCGACAAGGTGCTGGAAGCGAAAGGCTTCGCCGCGGTCGAGGCGTTCTCGGCACCGTGGTCGATGAAGATGCTGGAGATCGATGCGGTCGGCATGTTCGACACTGCCGCCGAAGAGATGGGAAAGCTGTTCATAACCACCGAGCTTGGCGGCGGCGGCACCTCGCGCGCGGAAACGGTGCGGATCGCCCGTCGCGGCGTGCTCAATGTGCTGCGCCATGCCGGCATTGTCGCCGGTGCGGTCGAGATGCAGCCGACCCGCTGGCTGGACATGCCGTCGGGCGATTGCTTCTCATTCGCCGAGGACGACGGGATGATCGAGACGATGATCGATCTCGGCGAGCCGGTCGAAGAGGGCCAGGTCCTGGCGCGCATCCACTCCATCGGCCGCACAGGTGCCGCACCTCAAGAGATCAGGGCAACAATGTCCGGCCTTCTGGCCGCGCGGCATTTCCCCGGACTGGTCAAGGCGGGCGACTGCACCGCCGTGGTCGCTGTGCTCGTCGATTGAAGGCAAGGCAATCGCTTCTGGGATACGTGCGAAATTCCTCAAGCGCGGCTTCTGCAATGCCGGCGACTTCGGCGTCGCTGGATAGCTACCGCCGGCGACTTCCTTGCGGAAGCCCGACAGCGCCTCGACCCGCGCATCCCTGACCGCCTTTTGCAGCACGCGAGATTGCCCCAGCGCTGGCGGCCGAGCCGAGGCACTACGCTCGTTGGCGGTCTGCGAAACTGCTTGCGACCGTGCTACTCGATAAGCAGTAAGCCGCGCTTTTTGTCGCCATCGCTGTCGATTGTGTTCATGGCTGAGAACAGGCGCTCAAGCTCGATCAGCCAGGGCTTGTAGTCCTTGGTTACGTCGAGGACGAAGACCATGTCCTCGGCCTCCAGATACCCTCCGACCGGGGAAAAATGGCCGCTGCCGGCGCCGAAAATCTTCTCACGGGTGAAGTTGACGATGTAGCGGCGGCCGGGATCGTTGGCGCGCCTCATGTGCTCGCGAAACGCATCAGCGCTCAGATTCCGAAGCACGGAGACCTTCCGCTTGGTGTTCGTTCGAGCGACCTCGGCAAGCTCGTCCAGCGCGAGCCCGATGATGCAAAAGCCTGTCCAGCACTTTCCGGTTCCCGCGAGGACTTCGGCTTCGGTTGTCTCCTCTTCGCCGATGGAGCGGAATGTGTTTGCAACGCTTGCCGGGCCGCACCTTGATCCGTTTGATTGCCATGTGACATCGGCATTGAAAGTGACAGCCACGGGGAGATTCCAGGCACTGTCAATCAATTCAGGGGTGCGGGTAACCGACGACTGGATTGCACCTTGCGAGACTCTGGACTGACCAGCAATCAAAATTGCGCTGCCGCCCAGCAGGCCGACGGCGATCACACTGCCGACAATCACACCGAAAGCGAGACTGCGCTTCATTGCTGAAACCTCGGAGCAGGCATAGGACAATGAAGAAAAGGCGCCGCAACGTCAATCAAGCCGCATCCGGCCGGTCAGCCATCCAGTGATCTCGCGGATCGGTCGGCGATCACAGGACCTTCTGCCGAAACTTCGAATGACAGCTTGAGCAATCCTGCAGGATAAGATGCAGGAGGTGCTCGGCGGGAGCCTTGGCAGGATCGGCTTCCGCCGCTGCCGGCCGCTTGCCAAGCAAGCTGCCGCCGCCCATCGCCGGGCCGGAATCCATCCTCATGTCGTCGGTGATGCTGGCGGGCGCCCGCTCGGCCTTGGCGGCCAGCGTGCTGGCCAGCGTCCCGATGTGACGGGCCAGCGCCTCGAATTCCGAACGGGCCTGGTCGATTTCCAACCTGGCGCCCGAAGGCGCACCCAATGTAGCGCTGGGAAATTCCGCAATGAGGGCAGGGCCGGTGCGGGCACGTAACGTCCCGGCCGCCGCCTTGAACGCCGCAGCGTCATAGGCCAGCTTGCCATCGAACATCCCGGCGATCGTCTTTGCGGCAGCGGCCATCTCCTTCATCGACGACTGGCGCGTCGCGACGATTGGGTCAGGTCCGGCCGCGGCCACCACCGCGGAGGCGCAGGCAAGCGACAGCATCACCACGGCGGTCCACTTCACTGGACCATGCCCTCTCCCGCCAATTCGTCGATGATCGGGCAGTCCGGCCTCTCGTCGCCATGACAGTGCTCGACCAAATGATGAAGCAGGCCACGCAATCCCACGAGTTCGGCGAGCTTCCTGTCGATCTCCCGCAACTTGGCTTCTGCGATAGATTTGACGTCGGCGCTCTCGCGGTCCTTGTCTTGATAGAGCGACAGCAACTGGCGGCATTCGTCGACCGAAAAACCCAGGCTGCGCGAGCGCTGCAGAAACCGGAGGCGGTGGATGTCGGCTACCGAATAGTCACGATACCCATTGTCTGTCCGGGCCGGGCGCAAAAGCCCGATGTCCTCGTAGTAACGTATCGTCTTGGACGGCAGGCCGGATTTCTCGGATGCGATGCCGATGTTCATGATGAAAATCTCCGTTTGCATGGAAAATAGACCTTCCATCTGCTGGAAGGTCAACCGCTGCGGTGATTTTCACGCGCCACAGCCCCTCTCAGCCGGGAAAGGGCTCGAGCGGTAGATTGGGACCATGCGGAACGACGCAAAGTCGAGCGGATGCGGACGTCACCCGCTCAAGGCAGGAACCCCGGCGTCAGATGAGAGCGCTGGGTCTTGGAGGGTATTCAAGCCGGCAATTGTTCTTAGCATCGGGGAAGCCCGCGCTTCTGGAGGAGTGCGGGCCGACCGGGTACGGGCCCCGATCCAGCAGCCAATATCCGAGAGATATTCGCTGTCATCCTACAACTGTTAGTATGCGCTAATGTTCCATCGATCAGCAAAAAGACCGCGCCAGTGAGGGCTGGGCGCAATGGCGTCTCGGCCCGAGGCGCGGGCTCTTCGGTGGACGCCTCGGTGATGGATCCTATGTTCCTAGTGCCGGCGAACCGAAGCATAGCCTGGCAAACAGCACATGCTGGACCTCGGGATGAAATCAGTTCTCTGAAACGTTCATCGAACAACACTCAAAACCTGATGTCCACATCTGGTGCCGATGACCAAACAACCTCCGGCGGTGGCCCCAAAGTATACCGTGCACAACGCCGAGGAGACAGAATATGCCGGCCAAAGCGTATATCAACCGGATCGCGACAGCGGTGCCGGAGCACGAGGTTCATCAATTCTATCTGCGTTTCGCGGCCTCCATGCTTGCGGCCGATCGCCGAAGAATTTTCAAACGCATGGCTGACCTTGCCGGCATCGAGCACCGCTATTCCTGCTTTGCACCTGCCGGCGACCCCGAAGGACCATCAGCAGACCTGGCCGGGAGGTTCATCCGGGGCGCCTTTCCTGGAACGGCCGAGAGAATGGCAATGTTCTGTCATGCCGCACCTGTTCTGGCGAAAAAAGGCGTCGACGGATTAGAGCTTGGTGGCGGCGTTTCCCGCATCACCCATCTTATCGTTACCACCTGCACCGGTTTTTCAGCGCCGGGCATCGACCTGGAGCTGGTTGCGCGATGCGGCCTGCCGGAAAGGGTCGAACGCACGATGATCGGGTTCATGGGCTGCTATGCGGCGATCAACGGCCTCAAGCTTGCCCGCCACATCGTCCGCTCCGACCCGCAGGCCAGAGTCCTGCTGGTCAATATCGAACTTTGCACGATGCATCTGCGGGAAACCAGCGAACTGGAAAAGCTGTTGTCGTTCTGCCTCTGGGGCGATGGCTGTGCGGCTGCGCTCGTCACCGCCGAGCCGCACGGCATCGAGCTCGAAAGCTTTTACTGTATCGTGGCGGACGAGCGGCGGGACCTGATGAGCTGGAGCATTCGCGACCACGGTTTCGAAATGGTTCTTTCCGGCCAGGTCCCGGCAGCGATCCATGAAGCGTTGCGGAGCAACCAGGACGCCATCCTCGGCGACCGGCCGACCGAGGCGATCGACCTCTGGGCCGTGCACCCGGGTGGACGTTCGGTCCTCGACGCCGTCGAACGAGCCCTGAAACTCGCGCCCGCCGCGCTGGAGCCATCGCGCGAGGTGTTGCGCCGATATGGAAACATGTCGTCCGCGACCGTCATGTTCGTGATGAGAGAGATGTTGAAGGCGCCACCAGGCCTGCTCGGCTGCGGCATGTCGTTCGGACCCGGGCTGACAGCCGAAACCATGCTTTTCCGAACGGTGTCATGAGCGGCCTGGAGCACCGTCAGCTTGAGCCGGAAATCCTCGACGGGCTTGTGGGCGACGATCCGCGAGCGCTTGCCGCGCGCCGCGACCTCCGTTGGATCAACGCGCTGATGTTTCAGGCAAAGATCATGGCGTCGCTGCTCAGGAATTTTGTGCCAAGGCCGCCACGCCGGATTCTGGAGATCGGCGCCGGCGATGGCTCCTTCATGCTGGCGGTAGCGCGACGCATGGCCGGGCATTGGCCTGGGGTCGAACTGGTAATGCTCGACCGCGTCGACCTCATCACCGCGCAGTTGCGTGGTGATTTTGACAGGCTGGGATGGACGATCGAAGGCGTCACCGCCGATGTCTTCGACTGGGCGAGAAAGAATGAGGGCACACGTTTCGACGCGATCACCGTCAATCTGTTTCTGCACCATTTCGATGATGCCAAGCTCGTGCGCCTATTTTCGCTGATGGCGCCGAAGACCCCGCTGCTCGTGGCGACAGAGCCGTTGCGGACGAAACTGGCGTTGGCCGCGACGCGTCTTCTGCCGGCAATCGGCGCCAATGACGTGACACGAAACGACGCGGCTCAAAGCGTGCGTGCCGGCTTTTGCGGCAGCGAGCTTTCCAGCCTCTGGCTTGCGGCAAACGGCAAACCGGTCGAGGAACGGCGCGCCGGCCTTTTTTCCCACATTTTCGTCGGCGCCAGCGGCGGTCATGACCTATGACGCGATTGTTGACCCATGACGCGATCATCATAGGCGCCGGCCCGGCCGGCACATCCGTCGCGCTCACGCTGGCCCGGCGCGGATGGGCCGTGGCTATTGTGGAAAAGAGCGTCTTCCCGCGCCGCAAGGTCTGCGGCGAGTACATATCGGCAAGCAATCTTGCGCTTCTGGAGCAGTTGGAGATCGGTGAAGCGTGGCGTGCCAATGCCGGCCCCGAAATCCGCCGTGTCGGCTTCTTTTGCGGCGATGCGAGTGTCGAGGCGCCAATGCCTCGTGCAAACGATGGGCCCTGCGAGAAAAAAGATGGTTTCGGCCGGGCGCTCGGCCGAGACATTCTCGACTGTCTGCTTTTGCAGGCGGCGCGATCGGCGGGCGTCGAGATCTTTCAGCCTTGCCGCGCCGTCGCCATCGACCGGGATGGCGAGATGCAAATGGTGCGAATTCAAGGCGGAAACGAAACGACGATGTTACGTGCGCCGGTGATTGTCGCCGCACACGGCTCCTGGGAACCAGGACCGCTGCCCAGTCAGCTCGGAAAGACCAACCGCCCTTCGGACCTGCTCGGCTTCAAGGCGCATTTCATCGGGTCGTCCCTGGCGCCTGATTTGATGCCCCTGCTGGTATTCCCCGGCGGTTATGGTGGCATGGTTTCGGCGGATCATGGCCGGCTGTCGATCTCGTGCTGCATTCGGCGCGATATACTCGCACGGTTGCGCAAACAACCTGGCCCCAACCAGCAGAGTCATTTGTCGGCCGCCGATGCGGTCTCCCGTCATCTGATGGAATCGTGCCGGGGTGTCAGGGATGCCCTCGAGTCAGCTCACGCCGACGGTGCATGGCTTGCCGCAGGTCCGATCCGGCCGGGAATTCGCTCTTGCTACGAACGGGACATCTTCCGCGTCGGCAATGCAGCCGGAGAGTCTCATCCTATCATCGCCGAGGGCATCTCGATGGCGCTTCAGTCCGGCTGGCTGCTGGCTTCGGAACTCGCATCCGCGCAAAGCGGCAGCGCAGGGCGGCAGGCTGCCGGCAGACGCTATGAGGCGGCCTGGAAAACACTGTTTTCGACGCGGGTCTACGCCGCTGCAGCGATTGCCGGAATTGCCCTTCGCCCCGGTAACGCCACCTTGATGGCGGCAATTATCCGGAATTTTCCGCAGGCACTGACATTGGGCGCGCAACTGAGCGGCAAGACAAAGCCAGTTCCCGGCTTTGTCTAACACGTGGTGCGGCGCGTCATGCGTAAACCAAGGTACTAGCGACCTCAACAAGCGCTGGCTTTGTCACTTGGGGCAATTCTCCATTTCCGAAGTTGCAGTGCCACTGGCGGCGTTTGCATCCGCGTCGACCCCTGCCGTTTCCTTACACCGGTCACCAATGCCGTCGGAGCCTGTGGTTGTTGAACCGGTTACGTTTGGATCGGCAGGAGTTGCATTATCGGTGCTGGGAGCCATGGTGCCAGTGCCTGTCCCGGTGGCCACTCCCGGATCGTTGGTGCCGGATTCGGTACCGTTTGATTGCGCCATCGCCGAAGTGGCCAGGGCGATGCTGACTACCGTTGCAGAAAGAATTTTCTTCATCATGGTGAGTCTCCGTTGGAGTTGCGTCGCTGGTTGCGAGTAACTATCCACCGAGCGTTTTTCGGCGTTGTTCCGCCAGACAGAAATCGTGATTGACGGGTTGGGCCGATGGCAATCCAAGCAGCAATGCTGGCGAAACCGCAAACGGGCGCCATCTTTTTTCGGTTTTGATGGAACAAGATCCGCCGGCCACGATTGGAAGCACAGTCGTTCTACTCCAGCGACTATGAAAGCCGTTCGGACGGCATTCGGACAAAGACCCCGCGCTTCTCCTCCCCGCGGGGTCTTTTCTGTTGCTGCAGATTGCGCCGTTCGCTGCCGCCCCGCCTCCAGCGCCAACTCGAACGCTGCCGACTAGCCACAGCCATCACGCCTTTTGTCGTCCCAGGGCGGAGCAGGAGCAAAGCGATGTCGCGGGGACCCTGGGAGGGAGGGGGCGTTGGCGCTAAAAGGGACTGTGGACATTCGCTGCCGATCGGCCCCGACCCTGTCAAAATCACCGTGTCGAGATATTAGCCGCTATTGAATGCTGTTCACGGCTCGTCGATATCTTGCTTCGAGGGGTTGCGCGAGATGGCGCGTTCCTCTTCGTCGTCCGGCAGCGCCTCGTCGCTTTCCTGGTACGGATTGTCGTCGTCTTCCTCGGGCAGTTCAGCCTCCTTCTCGATGTCGTAACGGATGTCGCCGTTTCCCGGCACGCTGTCTGGTAGAATTTTACTGCCTTTGATCGCGTCCCAATCCTGCTGTTCGATGGTCGGGCCTTCGGACGGATCGTCGGGTTTTCTGCGCGGTGCCATCAGAGCTCTCCTCTGCATCGGTTGCTCATACGCCTAACTCCGTGGACCGCTGCGTAGTTCCTCGATCGAACCGGCGGAGACCGCCTTACGGCGATCCAGCACCCATCTCGGCTTGGCCCGCCGGCGGGGCTTTTTACCCAGCCCCTAGTCTCAATGAGAGCTAACCAGTAGGCGGGTTGCGCAATATCGCTCAGCAAGCGACTAGGAACTTGCGCGTCTTCTAACATAAGGGCACACTTCGAAACGGGTGGAGGGAAAAACAGCTCAAAAACAATCGGGAGGAAAGCCATGGATAGCATGAGCCTCACCACGCTTGATCGCGGCAAGACGACGGTCGATGCCGCGGCCCTGGACGCGCTTTCGGCACAATTGCGCGGCACTGTGCTGAGGGAGGGCGACGCCGCTTATGACGACGCACGCAGCATCTGGAATGCCATGATCGACCGGCGGCCCGGGCTGATCGTGCGCTGCGCCGGCGCCGCCGACGTTATCGCCGCCGTCAATTTTGCCAGGGAAAACAGGCTGCTCGTCGCGGTTCGCGGCGGTGGCCACAACATCGCCGGCAGCGCTGTCTGCGATGGCGGCCTGATGATCGATCTGTCGCCGATGAGATCGGTGCGGGTCGATCCGGCGACGCGGCGGGCATGGGTGGAACCTGGGGCGACGCTCGCCGACGTCGACGCGGAAACACAGGCCTTCGGATTGGCGGTGCCGATCGGCATCAACTCGACCACCGGCATTTCAGGCCTGACGCTGGGCGGCGGCTTCGGCTGGATCACGCGGAAATTCGGCCTGACCATCGACAATCTTCTCTGCGCCGATGTGGTTACCGCCGACGGCAAGCTGCTGCGCGCCAGCCAGACCGAAAATCCGGACCTGTTCTGGGCGCTGCGCGGTGGTGGCGGCAATTTTGGCGTCGTCACGGCTTTCGAGTTCAAGCTCCACCAAGTCGGTCCGCAGGTGCTGTCGGGGCTTGTCGTTCATCCCTTCGCCGATGCCGAAAACGTGTTGGGGGAATACCGCGCCGCGCTCGAAGCAGCGCCCAATGAGCTGACCTGCTGGGTGGTCATGCGGCAGGCGCCGCCGCTGCCGTTCCTGCCGGCCGAATGGCATGGCAAGGAGGTGCTGGTCCTGGCCATGTGCTATTGCGGCGACCTTCAGGAGGGCGAGAAAGCGACGCAAAGGCTTCGCGCCATCGGCACACCGATTGCCGATGTCGTCGGCCCCAACCCGTTCACCGGCTGGGAGCAGGCATTCGATCCGTTGCTGACGCCCGGCGCCCGCAACTATTGGAAGAGCCATGACTTCACCGAGCTTTCCGACAGCGCGATCGAGGTCGTCACGGCCGCGATACCCCGGCTTCCGGGGCCTGAATGCGAGATATTCTTCGCTCATATCGGCGGTGCCGCGGGCCGCGTGACAGCGGATGCAACGGCGTTTCCGCAACGCAGCGCACATTTCGTCATGAATGTTCACGCCCGCTGGCGCGAACCGGAAATGGACCGCGCCTGCATCGACTGGGCGCGCGGTGTTTACGAGGCGGCCAGGCCCTATGCCGCCGGCACGGCCTATGTGAACTTCATGCCCGAGGACGAGGTCGACCGGGTCGAAGCAGCCTATGGCGGCAACTATCGGCGGCTTCTGGAAATCAAGCAGCGTTATGACCCGCTGAACCTGTTCCGCATGAACCAGAATTTGCGCCCGGCGGAAAGCCTGCGCGCCGCATAGGCGTGCGCACGCAATGACAAGGCCCGCGCCTCCGACGGAGGACGCGGGCCTCATTTTTCGGGTCATGCGCTGGCAGGTATCAAGATCGCAACGCGATGCACGCCGACCACGGCACTTGTGTTCGTGGCACCGTCGGTCTTGCCCTTGGCGCAAGTGTACATGTCGCCTTCCCTAAGTTTGAATTCCTTGTCCGCTTTCTTGATCGTGAATTCGCCGGCAGCGATCGTGCAGACCATGTCGTTGTCCATGACCATTTCAGGAGCGACGGCTCCGGGCTGAAAGACTATGTCGACAATCGAGATGCTCTTGTAGGCGGGAATGTCGGAGTTGCCGGTGCCGACCTCCACCAGTCTGACGCCGGGCGCAATCTCCTTGCCCTCATTCGGGCCGTACTCCTTGGCCGTTGCGGATCTCGCCAAAGCGAATAGAGGCGTAACCGCGGCGGCCGTGACGCCGAGCGCAATTGCAGACCTGCGAGTCATGGTTTCCATCGCATCCTCCCATTTTGTTGGTCACGCACGAAATTGCATGACCAAAGTATATTAGCACAAGCGCAAGTAATTGGCTGTATGGGAATTCCGGAAGTGGTCCTTGCCGTTCTTCAGACGGCGATCGCCAATCCCGTCAGCTTCGCAGGTATTTGACGAGTGCCGCAATCGCGAGCACAAGGGTGACAAGCACCAGGACCCAGATGAGCGCCATGCCGCCCATCATCCACATACCCATTGGACCATTCATCATTTCATCTCTATGGTCGGTGCGCCGGTTCGCATCGGCGATTCCGAGGTGAATTAGTCGTCCGTGAAGAACGCGGAACGCTTTGATTTAATTTAAGATTTTCGCCTGAATTTGGGTTTCGTTTTGCCGGAA
>NZ_JBVVPW010000042.1:0-49385 GCF_055811385.1 Mesorhizobium sp. WSM4849 | reverse complement strand
TTGCGTGGCGCTAACACCACAAACTTTGGCACATTGCGATGCCGTCGGAGAAGGCTGGCATCCACCCCATCAGCAAAGATGGCGTGGCATTAGCGGTGACGTTGGCGTGTCCGCAGCCCCCGTGTTTAGCGGAGCGGCGGACATGGCGGGCCGCGTCTCAGGCGGCCAATGCCCTGAGGTTCTCCTTCTTGTGCTCGCGCAGATGATCCATGTCGAGGTAGCGGGTCGCCTCGAGCCAGTTCTCGTGGATCTCCACTGATTGCTCGCTTTTCCTGCTCGATTAACTGCAGAAGCGCGGCGTCACCGCCAAGCAGGCGCACCGGCGGATATTTTCGCGCAATCCCTGTAACGTGAAGGAGAAGGTAACTAAGGAGCGCGGCTCGTGCGCGTTAGGTATATCCGAACGTGTGCGGCAGATCGTAGCGCTCTCCCCGGACACATCCGCTCGCCACAGAGCCCTCGGTGGCCGGCCGCTCGGACGCGCAGGCGGATCCAAAAATCCACAGATGCATTCCGGTCATATGCTAGCTGCCAAGCATATGACCGGCCTTTCGCAAGGCGCCTAGGAAGAGACCGGCATGGACGGTGACATCGATCTTGGCCTGCATTGACAGGGGCATGCCGGCCCAGTTCTCCAATGGCGAAATGAAATGTGAGAAAGTGCCATTGACCATGCAAGAGCGGGTAACAAGGCCTTGTCTGTCCAACGCGACCACGCCCGTCTGGTCGGCTCCATATCGGATGGCTGCGATCCGCTGGACCTCCGAGTCACCATCGACCCGCACGTCGAAAACCAGGACACCGTGGCTCCTCGTGGCTATCTCTGCGGCTTTTTGGTTGAAGCTTAGGGAGAGTGAGCGCACGCTTTCGACCGCCATCTGGAAAATCGCCAAATCCAGTTCATCCAACGCCATGTAGGCTATTGCGCGCAATATAGGAGTGATTGCAACGACGCACACGGCTTGTTCACAGGTGTCGGCTCACGACCAATCCTTTAGCTGGTTTTGCCACTCGGCCACCGACGGATTCGTGTTCCAGATCGAACTGATCCTGAAGCGGGGCGCGCGCACTGTCCTTGAACTTGGGCTTCTGCACTCCCGCAGTTAACGAACTCCGTTCCTTCCTCGTTGCTTCGCCAATTCGCGTGCGGCCTGTGCAAGCATCCGTAACGCAGATTTGGATAGGTCAGCTTCTTTCCCAGCAATGCCTCGAGGTCGCTTCGCATCTGTCCTTCTGAGCATATGCCTGGGTTTGGACATCAATGAAAGAGCCCGCTGTCGGCGCCCGGTGCGCAACGGCACGTCAGCGATCAGACTCCACCGGGTTCACAAAGTTGACTCGCTGGGGTAGGGGGACCGCAGAGAAATCTCCGGTCGCAGCCTTACCCGGTCAAAACAAGGATACCACGATGAAGACTCTCGTCATCTGCTCCGGCGGATTGGACTCCGTTTCCCTTGCTCACAGCGTGGCAGCGGAGCACGAGCTCGCCGGCCTCCTGTCTTTCGATTACGGCCAACGGCACAGGAAAGAATTGGGCTTCGCCGCTCTCTGCGCGGAGCGACTGAACACTATGCACCAGATCATCAACATCCCCGAAATCGGCCGCGGCCTTTCCGGCTCAGCGCTCACCGATAATGTCGACGTTCCGGACGGCCACTACGCCGAAGACACGATGAAGATCACGGTAGTGCCGAACCGGAACGCCATCATGTTGGCAATTGCCTTCGGTCTCGCCACCGCGCACAAGGCCGAAGCGGTGGCGATGGCCGTACATGGTGGGGACCATTTCATCTATCCAGATTGCCGTCCGGCCTTCATCGAAGCTTTCCAGATGATGCAAGACCGCGCGCTGGAAGGCTACGCCGAGATTCGCCTTTATACGCCTTACGTCAACCTCACGAAGGGCGACATCGTCCGGGATGGAGCAAGACACGGAACGCCATTTGCGGAGACCTGGTCGTGTTACAAGGGCGGCGAGCGTCACTGCGGACGGTGCGGGACCTGCGTGGAGCGGCGCGAGGCGTTTCATCTCGCGGGGCACGCTGATCCTACCGACTACGAAGACCCTGTCTTCTGGCTCGAGGCGCTGCGGAGGAGGAGCGCCTGATGTTCCGCATCACCAAGGAATTCCACTTCTCGGCCTCGCACCAGCTCACCTCTTTGCCGCCGGATCATCAGTGCGCGCGCCTGCACGGGCATAACTACATCGTCGAAGTGGAACTTTCGGCGAAGGACCTGGACGCGCACGGCTTCGTGCGCGACTATCACGATCTGGCGCCGCTCAAACGCTATATCGACGAGAGCCTCGACCATCGGCACCTCAACGAGGTGCTGGGACATGAGCAAGTCACGGCGGAATACTTGGCCAGACATTTCTATGAATGGTGCAAGGCACGTCTGCCGGAAACCGCGGCCGTGCGGGTGAGCGAAACCCCGAAAACCTGGGCGGAATACCGGCCGTGACGGACACGTGTCCCGCAATCCGTGTGAGCGAGATATTTGGGCCCACGGTCCAGGGCGAGGGAGTGCTCATCGGTTTGCCTACAGTCTTCATCAGAACCGGCGGGTGTGACTACCGGTGCTCCTGGTGCGACAGCCTCCATGCGGTGGACAGTCAATTCCGCCACGAATGGGAGATGATGCCAATCGATGCGGTGTGGCAAAGCGTCGTTGGGCTTTCCGGTGGCCGGCCAGTGATGGTGTCGCTGTCAGGCGGTAATCCGGCCATTCAGCCCTTCGGTGCGCTGATCGAGCGAGGCCATGGTGAGGGTTACCGTTTTTCGCTGGAAACCCAGGGTTCGGTGGTCAGGGACTGGTTTGCGGATCTTGATGTGCTGGTTCTCAGCCCAAAGCCGCCGTCAAGCGAGATGAGGACGAACTGGGCTGCATTCCAGGCGTGCATAGAAGCGGCGCAGCAGAAGCCGCAAATCGTGCTCAAGCTCGTTGTTTTCGACGAGAATGACTACGCCTACGCCAAAGACGCCGCGGCGCGATTTCCGCACCTTCCGGTCTATCTGCAACCCGGCAATCACACGCCACCGCGCCCTGGCAATGAAGACGCACCTGTCGACCTGGACGGAATAATAAAACGCATGGAGTGGCTTGTGGAAAAGGTGACACACGACAGGTGGTTCGAAGCACGCGTGTTACCGCAGTTGCACGTTTTGCTCTGGGGAAACAGGAGAGGCGTCTAGTCGCGCCTGTGCGGGAAATGCGCCGCCATTTTGCGGCGCTGCCGGGTACTTCCGGAGGTGCTCGATGCCGAGATGGTGCTGGGCGCTAAAGTGAGCGCGCACCGGAGCGGCTAGGCTACCGCTCCGCTGTATTGTGGCCGCAACCTTTGGCAGCCATCTATCCATGGCGTGGATGGGCTTCATCGAAACAAAGGATTTTATCAACCTTCCGGAATCTCGCATTGACCTTCACCGGACACGCATCGACCGTCCCTGCCTCTGTCGCGTGAAAAGGGACCCGAAAGGGGAAAATCTTTGCATGAGCTCAGACGTGCGCTGGAAATTGTCCTGGGAATGAGTTGCAGCAGGCCGACGATTTCGAATTGTCCGACCTCTTTGTTAGCGGAGTCTTTCCCCTCTCAGAACCGTTGAACGGCCGGTGTCACCTAGGCCTAACTCATTCAGGCCAGGCCGCACCTGCCTCGTCCCGCAAAGAAATTCGACAGCCCATCTTTCCGCCCGTCATTGCCGTCGCTGGTCGGCAAAGCTTCCGGACTGACCGGGGCTGACGCCGGAACTCCTCTTTCAGTCGCAGCCGATAACACTGCAAATCACCAGTCGTCTCAGAGTCGTTTGCCGCGTTAATTTGTCAACGCGGATAAGACGGGAAGCAATCCAACCTACACGGACATCACTAGTCAAGAAATGTTGTGC
This sequence comes from Mesorhizobium sp. WSM4849, assembly GCF_055811385.1. Classification (NCBI taxonomy): domain Bacteria; kingdom Pseudomonadati; phylum Pseudomonadota; class Alphaproteobacteria; order Hyphomicrobiales; family Phyllobacteriaceae; genus Mesorhizobium; species Mesorhizobium sp. WSM4849. The sequence goes on along the minus strand of NZ_JBVVPW010000042.1, from coordinate 45,498 downwards.
GTATAACCTTCGGAATGGCAATGGGATACTTTACAAAGCGCGACGCCAATCAAATTATATACCGCAGCTGGGAGGAGTCGGAACAGTCAAGCGCCAAGTTGCGAATTTTGGCGCTTAAGCTTGATCGTGTCGGGGACTTTTGGATGTCTCTGGCGCCCCTGATGGACCTGCGTCAGCGCTTTGCGCATGCCCACATTACGCTGGTGGTCGGAAGCTGGAACATCGACACTGCAAAACAGTTCGACCTCGCCGACGATTACGTTGCTTTTGACTTCTTTCCTCGCAACCCGAAGGTCGATACCCGCAAGAAAGCGGCCGACATACGGCCGCTGCTGACCGGCGAGTTTGATCTTGCCATTGATATGCGTGTCCCGGATGAGACAAGGCCCATTTTGCTCGAAGTCCCCGCCAGGCATCGTGCGGCGATAGTTGATCCTTACGGAATGCATCAGATCGATATTGCGATAGCGCCATTCGATCTGAAATTGCGCAGAACCATCTTCTACAAGCTGGCCCAAAAAATAGGGATCGCCGACAAATTCCCTCGCACATGGCTTGATTGGTTCGTTGACCGTAAGCAGGTACGTCTACAGCATGTGTCGGAAATCCTCCTCTTTCTGGTCGCAAAGGCAGCGGCCTATTTTGACGGAGAAAGTGAAGCGGGCCGCCGACAGAGTTCGACAGAAGGCAAGTCCCCGATCGTCGTGGCTCCGTTTTCAAATTCCAGCCTGCGCGATTGGCCGATCGAAAACTTTGGCAAACTTGTCGCTGCTCTTTCTACCCGTAGTGAGGTGATCCTCGTCGGCCGTGGCGAAAGCCGGGAAGCGCTTGAAGAGGTCGCGATGACAGCTCGCGACCGTGGAGCCGCGGAGATTCGAACGGCTGTCGACTTGTCGGAATTGGAATTCAATCATCTCATGAATTCGGCCGCGCTCGTGGTGTCGAACAATTCAGGCACTGGCCATGTCGCTGCCCAGCTTGGCCGCCCTACTGTCGGAATTTTCACCGCGTCACATCTACCGGAAATTTGGGGATTTCGTGGTCCCCTGGTCAGCATGCTTATGAGCGTTATTGAATGTCGCGGATGTGGTCTGGACAAAGTGCGGCGCTGTCCGGTCAAAGTCCGCTGCAAGTTCGACATCACGCCCGATCTGGTCATTGCCGAGGTAGACGCCTTGATGAATTATTGTAAGGGGCGGGACAAACTTATTGTGGCTCGCGGGCGGTGCGGCCAGAACGACGATCGCGCGCGAAGAGGCAGCTCAGGGCCCATGCCGTAACCCGGCCGGTCGATTACTCCATCTGTGGAGCGCCAGACTATACGGATCGCGGTAGCGATCCCCTGTCGACGGCGGTGTTTGATATCCGACAAGCTCAGCCGACTGGGCGATGGCTTGGACATAGCCATAGCCAGATGTCGACCATCTAGATCCCGATCGCAGCCACCAAGGCAAACAGGTTGCCTCGACGACTTTTCGGCCGCTGCCAGGCCGCATGTCCGCCGACGGTCTGCCCTTGTTTTTAAGAGGGCACGCGGCTGCGGCGAATGCGGCACTGCGTGAGAGGTCCTGCGCGTTATCGCGCCGCCGCTGCTTGGCACGGCACTTGCGCCCGAGATGGCAGCAGCGTTCGACCGGAGCGCCGCCAGTGAGAGGCCTTGAAGCGAGGAAGAGCCCGACCCGATCCGGCAGGGAGAGAAACGGTGTTAGCTCCACAAGTCCACAGCGCGAACGCCGGGCCTCGTAAGCCCCATATTGCGCGGCTTTACGTTCAGGTGCTTGCCGCCGTCGCCCTTGGCGTCGCTGTTGGCTTTTTCTATCCGGCGACCGGAGAGGCTCTGAAGCCGCTCGGCGATGCTTTCATCAAGCTCGTGAAGATCATCATCGCGCCTGTCATCTTCCTGACAATTGCGACCGGCATCGGCGGCATGAACGATCTCAAGAAGGTCGGCCGGGTCGCCGGCAAGGCAATGATCTATTTCCTCACCTTCTCGAGCCTCGCATTGATTGTCGGTCTCATTGTCGCAAATGTCGTTCAGCCAGGTGCCGGCCTCAACATCGATCCAGCCTCGCTCGATGCTCAGGCCGTGAAGGGCTATGCCGCCAAGGTCCACGAGCAGTTCGTGACCGGCTTGCTGATGCCGTCAATCGTTGGTGCCTTCGCCGAAGGCGATATCCTGCAGGTCCTGTTCTTCTCGGTCCTGTTCGGCATCGCTCTGGCGATGGTCGGCGACACGGGCAAGCCTGTGCTTTCTTTGCTTCAGGCGCTCCTTGCGCCGGTGTTCAAGCTGGTCGGCATTCTGATGAGGGCCGCGCCCGTCGAAGGGGCGAGCGCCAGGCGTTCGGTCGTGGGCCTCGGCATCCCGGCCGCATATTCATTCAATCTGCACGGCACCAATATCCACATGACGCTGGTCCCCCTCTTCCTCGCCCAGGCGACGAACACGGATCTGTCGATCGGCGGTCGGATTCTGCTGCTGTTCGTCGCCTTGCTCTCTTCGAAGGGAACAACTCGCATTACCGGTGCGGGCCTCCTCACGTTGGCCGCGGCGCTCTTTGTCGTTCCGACCGCCCCAGCTGCCGGCGTGACGCTTATTCTTCGCGTCGACCACTTTGTGTCGGAGTGCCGTGTGCTGACCATTTTTCTCGGCAACGCAGTGGGAAGGCTCGTTGTCGCCCGGAGCAGGGCGAGCCGGATGATGGACGATTGGCAAAGGCTCTCACGAGCGGGTCCTTCGGCGCTCGGGCGTTGAAGGGCAGATCGCCCGGCGTGATGACCGGTGGTCTCGGCTGGCAACGCGCGAACGCCGCTCAGCTATTGCAGTCAGCCCATTGGAGCGAAGCCGTCATAAAGCAACCGCCAGATGGCGCCGGCATCGACATTGTGAGCCCCCCCGCGACTGCCGATACTGCGGGAACTGCCGGGCAAGCGATCCAAAGCGACGACCAACTTTCACGCCAAAAGGCCAGCCGTTGCTGCCCCGTTAACAGCTGATTGGAGCCCGACCCATGTCCAAGCAAAACGCCGGCCTTGTCGCCGTAATCGGTTTCTTAGTCCTCGCCCTGTCCGTGCTGGGAACGCTAAAGCGACAGCCAGATAGGTTGACGACCTGCAACGGCTCGGAGATGAACGCCTTGCTCGCGGCGGACTTGAGGATACTCATTCCGCAGCATCGCGACGCACTCCTCAACGACCTCGCCTCGCCAATCGCCGGCAATCCGCAGGGCGACGTCCCCCTGGTCTCATTCCTCGACTACAACTGCCCGCTGTGCAAGGAAATGGACCTCATTCTCCAGCAAGCCCTCAAGCATGATCCCAATCTGAGGAGTGTGCGTAAACAGCTCCCGGTCCTGGGACCTTCTTCCGAATTCGCCGCGCGCGCGGCGCTCGCCTCCCGCAAACAGGGAAAATATGAGGCGTTTAATCGCGCCCTTTTTGCTTTTCCCGGCTTGGTGAACCAAAGAACCACCCTAGTCATTGCGGCACGTGTCGGCCTCGATGTTGAGCAGCTCAAGCGGGATATGGAAGGCCCGGCCATCACCGAAGCCATCGCACGCGATCGCGCGCTCGCGAACGAGCTGTACATCACCGGCACGCCGGCGTTGGTGGTCGGCGACGAAGTGATAGCCGGGGTGGTAGAGACGGCCGGGCTGCGAAGCTGCATCGCCGATGTGCGCGCAAACGCCAAGGTTCAGTCTCCCACAGCTGCAAAATCGGCATTTTGACCGCATCAACTGCTCTCGGGACCAGAGTCCTGAGCGCCCGCGCGCCTGAAGGCGCGCGCCGGGTGCTCGTGCACCGAGCCCGCTTTTCTTCGACAGGCTCAGGCGGTCTCGGCCATCCGGCTTCGCCCCCTGACGCGGGCAGCCTGTCGGCTGCTGACGGTCGCCGGCCAGCCGGCCGGCGTCGATTTTGTGGTGGCCTTCCCCGGTGGCACGGGGTGGGCGGCACTCCCTTCTAGGCCAGCCGCGGCATCCCGCAACCCTCCGCTTGCCGCTCCGGGTCCTCCTCTTCGTTCCGGTCCTTCGGATGCGGTCTGCCTTCTACGGCGGGCCTTTCCGGTCGCTTTTGCCGCCCACCCCGCTTCCGGGGAGGGCGCGATTGGCGAACGGAGGACCAGACAATGCGTGCAAACAACAAGCATTCCGGCAGCCGAGAGGCTGGCGCGGGCAAGGGCGGGCGCTCAGGCGCCAGCCTCTATCAGGAGATCACAGACCGCATCGTTGCCGAACTGGAGCGCGGCACCGTGCCATGGGTCAAGCCCTGGGGCAGGGCAAAGGCAGCCCTTGGCCTGCCCAGAAATGCAGCCACCCAGCGCCGCTATTCCGGCATCAATATCCTGATCCTGTGGGGCGCCGTCATCGAGCGCCCATACCCCAGCCAGAACTGGCTCACGTTCCGGCAGGCGCTTGCCCTTGGCGGCAATGTCAGGAAGGGCGAGCGCGGCACGACCATCGTTCACGCTGACCGCTTTATTCCCAAGGACGAAAAGGAACGCGCCAAGGCCGATGGCGACGAACCGCAGGCCGTGCCTTTTTTGAAGCGCTTTACCGTCTTCAATGTCGCGCAGTGCGATAATCTTCCCGACGATCTCCATGCCGCCGCCGAGCCGCTGCCGGCGCGCGAAATCGTCCCGCAGGCCGAGCAACTTATTCGCAGAAGCGGTGCGGATTTCCGTATCGGTGGCGATCGCGCTTTCTACATGCCCGGCAGCGACACCATCCAGGTGCCGCCCCAGCCGGCTTTCTTCCACCAGATCGACTACTACCGGACCTGCTTTCACGAGCTTGGCCACTGGACCGGCCACCCGACGCGACTCGCGCGCGACCTGTCAGGCTCATTCGGCTCCAGAACCTATGCGCGCGAGGAATTGGTCGCCGAGATGGCCGCAGCCTTCATCTGCAGCAGTCTCGGTATCGAGCCGACCGTGCGCCATTCCGATTACATCGGCTCATGGCTGACGGTTCTGCGCGAGGACAATCGCGCCATTTTCCGCGCGGCCAGCCATGCCTCGAAAGCCGCCGATTTCCTGCTTGGCCTCAATGCCGACGTCGAAGGTGAGGCGCATGCCGAGATCGCCGCGTGAGCGCGCTCCATCGCCATGCGCGACCGCCTTGCGCTTCTGATGGCGCGCCGATACGCGCCCGCGCGCGGCGCACCAGCCGCTCGATCCGCCTTGTTTCAAAAAGCCGCTCTCAATTCAGCCAGAACCGTTTTGAAGGAATTCCGCAATGATCCTGATCACCGATGAACTGCGCGCCCGTCTCCTCGCCAATGGCGCTGCCGACACCGAAACCGACCACGCACCGGTCGTGAAGCTATTCAACCCCGTGGGCGCCGCCACCTGGCTTCTGAGCGAGCTCGACGCCGATGGCGATACACTCTTCGGCCTCTGTGATCTCGGTTTCGGCTTCCCTGAACTCGGCAGCGTCAGCCTTGCCGAGCTCCAAGCCGTCAAGGGACCGCTTGGCCTCGGCATCGAGCGCGACCTGTATTTCAAGGCGCGGTTTCCGCTCTCGGTCTATGCCGAAGCCGCTCGCCTATCCGGCCACATCACCGAGGCCGAACGGCTCTTGCGGCAGGCCGCCGCCGCCCTTTCGCTTTCCCTTCCCGAGCTTCCGCCCGACCGGGCGGAACAATAGCGCCACCGGGCGCAAAACCGTCGCGCCGCTCGGCCTGCGGCCTCGCGGTCAGGCAATTTCGGCCATAGCAAAGGAGAAAGACCATGCAGCTTGCCCACGTTTCCATTGACCAATTGAGTGTCGCGGCCGCCAACATGCGGCATTCCAAACGCGCGCCCGATATCTCCGACATCCTGCCGTCGGTGCGCGCCCGCGGCGTCTTGTTCCGCTTCTGGTGCGGCTCAACGGCTCGCCCGAAACTTTCGAGATCGTCGCCGGACGGCGACGCTATTTCGCCGCAAAATCGCTCGCCGACGAGCGAGGTAAAGCCGATCCCTTGCCCTGCGCCATCATGGAGGCTGGCGAGGACGCCGATGCCCTCGAAGCCTCGTTGATCGAGAACGTCGCCCGCCTCGACTCCGACGAAGTGTCGCAATGGGAGACGTTCTCACGGCTGATCAGAGAGGCGTGCGCTTGGGGCTGCTCGACCATCCGAGCGCAGCACTTCGCCTGATGGTGGCGCATGCGATAGCCGGTTCCGGCCTGTGGCAGGTTCGCCGCGAACCGTAGCGCGCTTGCAGCGAGATCGTGGCCGCAAGCCTCGCCGGAAGCAGGGCGGAAGCCGCGTTCGCCGAAAAACGGCGCGAGGTCTTGGCGCTGCTTGGGCAACCGGATGAGGATGGCACAATCGCTGGCGGCATGGCGACGACCTCGGCACGGCAAGCATCTTCTAGCGGCTCCTGGCGCTCCGCGACGATCATGCCGTGCGCGTTCTCAGCATCGTCATGGCCGAGACACTTGAAGCCGGCAGCGCCGTCATCGAGGCGCTCGGCAAGCATCTGAATGTCGACATCGGCGCTTGCTGGCAACCGGACGACGCATTCTCGATCTGTTGCGCGACAAGGAAATTGCCAATTCCATGCTCGCCGAAGTCGGCGGCGAACATGTCGCGGACGGCAGTGTCGCCGAAAAGGTGAAGACGCAAAAGAAGATCATCCGCGACTTTCTTTCGGGCGATAACGCCGCAGACAAGTCGAGACCTGGCTGCCGTGCTGGATGAAATTCCCGGTCGAAAGCTACACTGATCGAGGCGGCTTCCGCACCGCCGATCAATGGGCACGGGTCAGGTCGCTGTTCGTCTGCGAATAGCCTGTCACGGCCGGCCGCGGCTTCTCGGCAGCAGCCCTTCGGCACTGTACCCCGGTCGCAGTGGCTGCATGTTCGAGCTTCCTTTGCCCCGCATCGCGCACCAAAATCCAGGCCGGCAAACTCCTGATCCCCATGGATCGGTCCGCCCGCCCGATGCCTGATCTGCGCCCAACCTACGGTCACGATCTCGATCGGCGTGGGCACCTTATCAGCCGCAGGCCTTGTAAATTCCCGCCCCTCCTGCCTGGCTGTAGCGACCGCGTTTCCCACGATCTCCCGCTCTCTTCAAGGACCATTCCCCTGCGGCTGGCTTGTGACCTATGGGCGGATCCGGCCGCCCGAAACCCTCGCCGATCAGCTTTTTTCCCCGCCGCCTGCGGCGGCTTCCTCGCGCCGCTTCGCTTCAAAAAAGCTGCCCGCTCGGGTCCTCCGCTATCGCTTCGGCCCTGTCGGGTTCAGGCGGTCCGGACGCGCCCATTACGGTCCGCCATCGCAGGGGATGGTCCCCGGCGACAGCAAAAGGAGACTTCGAAAATGACCGCGATCGGTTACGTCAACAAGCAGGAAAACGGCGGCTACAAGGGCCAGCTCAAGACGCTCAGCGTCCGCGCCGACATCGACATCGTCCCCAACCAGGCCAAGAGCGCCGACAACCATCCCGACTTCCGGGTGCTGACGCAAGGGGTCGAAGTTGGCGCCGGCTGGATCCGCACCGGCGAAACCTCCGGCAAGGACTATGTGAGCCTGTCGATTGCGGCGCCGGAGTTCGGACCGCGCAAGCTCTACGCCAATCTCGGCCGCGCCGCCGGCCAGGACGATGACGACACCTACGCCATCATCTGGAACCCGGCCGACTGATCGGCCGACCCGAGCCTCGCGCCCCAGCCGGCGCGGGGCTCATTCCCAGGCGCTCCAGCCAAACCCGTCCGCCCGAAAAGGCGGCGAAAACTCTCCCCGGACTCTTCGCCCGTCCCGGAGGCGATCTCGCTCGCCCATCCTCGCCATCGCTTGTCCGAAGCGAAACGAGGATCACCATGGACGACGAAAACGAACGCGCGGCCCGCGCCAAAAAGGGCAGTCCCTTTCTCAGCACAGCCCAAGCAGCCTTCTATATCGGGCTCTCCCAGCGCACCCTGGAAAAGATGCGGCTCACGGGCGGCGGCCCGAAATTCCGCAAGCACGGCCGCTATGTCCGCTACCACATCGACGAACTCGATGGATGGTCGAAAGGACACCCGCAGTACGCCGGTAACGAGGATGGTGAGGCCGGTTCCGGCCAAGCCGGCCAGGGAGGCCGAGCATGAGCCGGCGCCCTTCCATCCGTCTGATCGGCAGCCGCCTGCGGCGCCTCCAGGCACGCAAAACCATCGCCGCTGCCATGATTGGACTGACCCTGATCGGCTTCGACGGCACCGTCAAACCAAGGCCCTGGCTGGTCTGGAACGCCTCGGCCAGCGCGCCCGTCGGCCTCTATCGCCTCGGGTTTGCAGCACCGGCTCGGGGCGATCTGGTGCTCGTCCGCCCGCCAGAATCGCTCGCCGAACTCGCCGCCCAACGCGGCTATCTGCCCCGCAACGTGCCGCTGGTAAAACGTCTTGCCGCGCTGCCGGGCAACGAAGTCTGCACCTTCAATGACGCGGTCATCATCGACGGCGAGATCGTTGCGCGACGGCTGGCGAAGGATACCAGAGGCCGCCCGCTGCCACGGTGGAACGGGTGCCGGACACTCGCCGACAACGAAATCTTCCTGCTCGGCAGCGACGATATTCGGTCATTCGACAGCCGCTATTTCGGGCCGGTGCCGCGCGCAAATGTCGTCGGGAGGCTCGTGCCGCTATGGACCGAGTGACCCTCCTGATGTTCGGCACGATCGCCTTTGCGCCATGCGCCTGTTCCGCCTCGACCGGCGCTGAGCCGGTCGCCATCTCCCAAATTCCGCAGCTTCAAAGGTGGCAGGAGTTCACAGACGAAGCAAGCAGACGCTTCCGTATTCCTCAGGCCTGGATTTACGCCGTCATGGATGCCGAAAGCGGCGGCAAGACCATGCTCGACGGCCTCCCAATTACCTCACGCGCGGGCGCAATGGGCCTCATGCAGGTGATGCCGGAAACGTATGAGGACATGCGTGCCGAGCACGGTCTGGGAGCCGATCCGCACGATCCGCGTGACAATATTCTCGCCGGAACCGCCTATCTCAGCGCCATGTTTGACCGCTTCGGATTCCCCGGCCTGTTTGCCGCCTATAACGCAGGACCCGAGCGCTACGAAGAGCATTTGAAGCGTGGGAAGCCGCTGCCCAAGGAGACAGCTGCCTATCTTAAACAGCTCAGGGGGAAGGGGATTTCGGCGGACGACATTGATCAATTCGAAGGGGACTCCAAGGCGCCAAACAGCCAAAACGCTCCCTCCGGCCGCTCGCTCTTCTTCCTTCGTAACGGCGTTCGCGCCGGCGAAGCGAAAGGCGATCTCTTTGTGCCGCTGCGCGTCAATCGCGTTCGGACGAAACCGAATGGCGGGTGACTCGGCGAGCGGGGCGGTTTTGCGGGGCGGGAAAGGGCGGGTGCGGACGCCGGAAAGCGGAAGGGCGGCGTAAGGCAAGATAAAGGCAATGCCTCCAGGAGGCGGCGAAGTCTTTGTCTGCACATCGTTTTTCACGGAGGCTGCTGGCAGAGCCGGGAGTGTGGGACACGCAAGTATCTGACTCTGCTTGAAATTTCTGGGAGGCCACGATGCAGCATGACGAATTCAGGCCGAAGCTCGGCAGAATAGGTTCGCGCGGCTCGAAGGCAGGCAAACGCTTCGCCAGCCAGGTCCGGGCGGCGATTAACAGAGCCGGCGGCCGGCCGCAGGGCGGCGGCCGCTTTAACGGCAGCCGGGCAGGGCGCGGCGGAGCGGCCGCCGCGCTGCTGAAATCACGCGACAGGTATGCTGCCTTCCGGCAGCGGCGGGTGGTGGTCAAGGCGCGCGTCGTCAAGCTGGCCGGCAAAGGCCAGGGTGGGGCGCGTGCGCATCTGCGCTACATCCAACGCGACGGCGTTACCCGGGAAGGCGCGCCTGGCGAGCTCTACGGCGCCGACAGTGATCGCGTCGACAGCAAGGCCTTCCTTGATCGTGCCGATGGCGATCGGCATCAATTCCGCTTCATCGTCGCACCCGAAGACGGCATCCAGTATGACGACCTGAAGCCACTTACGCGCCGGCTCATGGCGCAGATGGAGGAGGATCTCGGCACGAAGCTCGACTGGGTTGCCGTCGATCATTTCAACACCGGCCACCCGCACACCCATATCATCGTCCGTGGCAAGGACGACCGCGGCGAGAACCTCGTCATCGCGCGGGAATATATCTCAAGCGGAATCCGCGAACGGACCGCCGAGCTGGTCAGCCTCGATTTCGGTCCACGAACCGATCGCGAGATCGCGCACCGCCTGCGCCAGGAAATGGAGCAGGAGCGCTTCACCAGCATCGACCGGCAGCTGCTCAGCATGCGCGACAGCGATGGACTGGTTTCTCCGGTCGGCCGCGACGCCTTTCGGCAGACCCTGCACCAGGGCCGCCTGCGCAAACTTGGACGGATGGGTCTGGCCGAGGAGATCAGCTCCGGCCGCTGGCGCCTCGACGATGAGCTCGAAGCGACACTGCAGCGCATCGGCGAGCGCGGTGACATAATCAAGACGATGCACCGAGACATTGCGGGTAAAGGACTATCCCGAAGTGCAGCCGACTGTGTGATCCACGATCAATCCGGGCAGCTCGCGCGACCTTTCGTTGGCCGCCTTGTGGCGCGCGGGCTTGCCGACGAGATCAACGACCGCCACTACCTCATTGTGGATGGGGTGGACGGGAAAAGCCACTACATCGATGTCGGCAAAGGCGAGGCCACCGAACCGACGCCCGACGGCTGCATCGTCTGTGTCACGCCGAGAAACACCGGGCCGAGGCAGGTTGACCGCACCGTCGCCGAGATCGCTGCCGTCCACGGCGGGCGCTACAATGTTGATATCCACCTGAAGCATGATCCGTCTGCCAGCGAACGCTTCGCCGAAACCCATGTGCGTCGTCTGGAAGCCATTCGCCGCGAAACCGGCACTGTCAGGCGCGAAGCCGACGGCACATGGATTATCGCGCCGAACCATCTCGACCAAGTCGCCGACTACGAGCGCAAGCGAGCCATGGCTGTGCCTGTTGTCGTCGACAAGCTCTCATCAATGCCGCTGGATCAGCAAATCGGGTTCGACGGTGCCACCTGGATCGACCGGGAAATGGTTTCCGATTCACCGGAGGCCCTGCGCAACTCCGGCTTTGGCCGTGACGTGCGGGAGGCGCAAGCCCGCAGGCGGCAATGGCTGATTGCCCAGGGTCTCGCGCATGAAGAGCAGGACCGCACCGTCTATCGCGCCAACATGATTTCGATCCTCCGCCAGCGTGAACTGAACCGTGTTGCCGGTCAGCTCTCGGAAGAGCTCGGTCTGTCCTATGCTGAAGTGCGACCCGGAGACCGGGTACAAGGCACTCTCCGCCGCTCAGTTGAGCTCGCCAGCGGCAAATACGCCCTTATCGAGAAATCGCGCGAGTTTGTGCTCGTCCCGTGGCGGCCGGTGCTCGAGCGGCATGTCGGCAAAGAGATTTCTGGCATAGTGCAGCGAGACGGTATCTCCTGGAACATCGGTCGGCAAAGGAGTGGGCCTAGCGTTTCGTAACTTGTGTGGCAGCCATGCGTGAGTGCGGTGTGCCTTGGACTGGCCCGGCAAGAGTTCGACCAGGGCGCTCCGAGAGCGTGAGTGCCACCAGCTCTGGTAGGTCTATCGGACCAACGACAGCGCGCCCCGTGGCCAATTGCGATCCCATTCTAACCAAGATGCTCGGGCTCGCGCCAGATCGCCGTTAAGCTTGCCGGAGCTCGCGCAAACGTCGAGGACATTTGCTGAACCAGCTCGACAAAAAACAAGGGATAGAGCTCCTCCCGGCTGCTGTCGCTGTGGATGCCCTTCCACATGGCATGAGGATAAGGGCATTCCGAGCAACGAGTCCGCCTCCGCTTCAATGGCTCGCGAACGATCTGACGAGGTCGAGCAGTTTGGCCATGCGCTTCGAGCATCAGAGTATCGCCGCTTTCCAAGCTGATCGGTGGACGAGGTGAACCGCTCTTATGCTCGGAAAAGGCGAGGCTCGTCGCACCGATCGGGTGTAACGATGTCGACATCGGCGATAAACGTTACGAGCATCGTCGGCTGTAGGCGAGCATCATGCTTCCGTCCCAATTCGGGAGGGAGCCATGAGCAGCCCCAACACCTCGAAAATTGGCCTTGCCTACTCAAAAGACCGCGACCGTGCGCAGCCGATTCATAACCCAGTAACGGCACATAAAAACGAACTGCTGCTGCGCATGTCTCCGGCCGACCCGCAATTGCTCAGCCCACACCTTCACCGCAGCTATCTGCCATTGAGAACCCAACTCGAAACCGCAAACGCCCCTATAGAGGCTGTCTACTTCTTTGAGATGGGGATCGGCCCGGTGGTGGCGAAAACTCCGGCCGGAGCTCGACGCCGAAGTTGTCGTAGTCCGGTTTTTGTAGCACATCAGCTGTCCGCTTTGGGTTGACGGCGAAGCCCGGATGAAAGCGGAAGAACACCCGGGGCCGCTTGCTGGTTCAGGTGACTGCCGCGGCAGGCTCCTGCGCATGTGCTTGTCGCTGCCCTTGCGTCGTTTCCGGTGAAGCGCCGACCTCGTGTCGAGACGCAGTCAAGGTTGGCCGCCGCGCTGCCGCGGGCGCCGGCTGCGACGCTTCCAGGCCACGCCTTGAGGGGCGTTGAGCCGCCGGCCGGGATGTCAGCGTGCCGATGGAAGTCAGGGTCGTTGCCACGCGCTGTTTGGCATTGTCCAGAACTGATGAGTTTGGCGCAAGTTCCAGACAGCCGACAGTGCGCGTGAGCAAACATGCAGGAGTTTGCCAAGGCGGCCAGCAAGGCAGTCGAACAGGCAAAGGGAAGGTCCGGTGACTGCATCCCTCAGCGGAGATAACGAGTAGCCCGCCGCTTCGATCTGATGAGTTCAAGCAGCTCAGCCTCATCCGCGTCAGCCTCTTCTTCCAACGCGACCAAAATATCCAGGGCGAGATTGTCCGCCTCCAACGATGAGCGGGCGATATGCTCGTCACTGCATATCTGGTCGAATACCCGTTGGCATAGATCGAGATCGGCAGGGTATAGACCGGCCCGTTTGAACGGCACTTTGAAAACCCCTAAGCATTGTAGCAGTCAATGGATCTAAGGGCCGTTAACCGGGCGAGTCAACAGCATGTAAAAAGCGGACATTGCGATGATCGTTACGCCTCAGCCGACTACGGAAACTCGTCCCAACTGGCGGTTGGTGGACGCAAGCCGGCACCGCGCGTACCGTTTCTCGCTGGTCAACACGTCCTCTTCTATCCACTGGCTGGATGGCAGCCATCCCAACAATCGATTTTACCTGTTTTACCTAATTCTACTAGGAGGCTCAGCGCCGGGCGGTGCCCTTCGGGTCGGCTGAGGCTACCGGGAAGAATTCGGAGACGATCATGTGCGGGATTGTTGGCATCGTTGGGCATCAGCCGGTGTCTGATCGGTTGGTCGACGCTTTGAAGCGTCTCGAATATCGAGGATACGACTCAGCCGGCGTTGCCACCATCACCGAGGGCTCGTTGCACTGCCGGCGCGCCAAGGGCAAGCTCATCAATCTCGAGACGAGGTTGAAGGAAGAGCCGCTGAGTGGCACCATCGGCATCGCACACACGCGCTGGGCAACGCATGGGGCACCGACTGAGCGCAACGCGCACCCGCACTTTACGGACGGTGTGGCCGTCGTTCACAACGGCATTATCGAGAATTTCGCCGAGTTGAAGGACGAACTGGTGGCGGCGGGCGCCGAGTTCCAGACCGACACCGACACCGAGGTCGTCGTGCATCTCTTGGCAAGACACCGCCGGGAGGGCATGGGGCGGGGTGAGGCAATGCACGCCATGCTGAAGCGCGTCAGGGGCGCCTACGCGCTTGCCATTCTCTTCGAGGATGATCCGTCGACCATCATGGCGGCGCGCAATGGACCACCGCTGGCGATCGGTCACGGCGACGGCGAGATGTTCCTGGGCTCCGACGCCATGGCGCTAGCCCCCTTCACAAATGCAATCACATATCTCGTCGACGGCGACTGGGCCGTTATCGGCAAGGCAGGCGCCGATATCTTCGATTTCGATGGCCATCCCGTCGAACGTCCGCGCCAGACTTCCACGGCCGGGGCATACCTGGCCAATAAGGGCAACCATCGCCACTTCATGGAGAAGGAAATTTACGAGCAGCCCGAGGTCATCGCCCGTGCGCTCGGTCATTACATCAACTTCGAAGGGAATCGCGTCGATACGGTTTCGAGCATAGATTTCGCCAGCATCCCGAGCCTGGCGATCTCGGCTTGCGGCACCGCCTATCTGGCCGGACTGATCGCAAAATACTGGTTCGAGCGCTATGCGCGCCTGCCGGTCGAAATCGACGTTGCGTCCGAATTCCGCTACCGGGAGATCCCGTTGCCGCCGGAATCGGCGGCTCTTTTCATTTCGCAATCCGGCGAAACCGCCGATACGCTCGCGTCCCTGAGGTACTGCAAGGGGCGTGGGCTGAAAACCGGGGCTGTCGTCAATGCCCGCGAATCGACCATCGCTCGGGAGGCCGACGCGGTCTTCCCGATCCTTGCCGGCCCGGAGATCGGCGTCGCCTCCACCAAGGCTTTCACGTGCCAGCTTGCGGTTCTGGCCACACTCGCCATCGGCGCTGCCAAGGACCGTGGAACGCTAACTGAATATGAGGTGAAGGCGCTCGTCCAGAGCCTTGCCGAAATGCCGGGAGTCATGGGCCGGGTACTGAACAGCATCCAGCCAGATATCGAGCTCCTGTCGCGCGAACTGTCAAAGTGTCATGGTGTCCTGTATCTTGGCCGCGGCACCAGTTTCCCACTGGCGATGGAAGGTGCGCTGAAGCTCAAGGAGATTTCCTACATCCATGCTGAGGGCTATGCGGCTGGCGAATTGAAGCATGGTCCGATCGCATTGATAGACGAGAACATGCCAGTGATCGTCATCGCGCCACATGATCGTTTTTTCAACAAGACCGTCTCCAATATGGAGGAAGCGGCCGCCCGTGGAGGGCGGATTATCCTCATTACCGATGAAAATGGGGCCGCTGCGTCGAAACTCGACACGATGCATACGATCGTGCTGCCGGCCGTCGACGAAATTATTGCGCCGATGATCTTCTCGCTGCCGATACAGCTTCTTGCCTATCATACGGCGGTCTCCATGGGCAAAGATGTCGACCAGCCGCGCAATCTCGCAAAATCGGTCACCGTCGAATGATGTGACGCGCTCATAGGTGGCATGCGTCCATCGGAAATACACTTCAAAGCGTCACCGGCATTTGGATGTCGACGAGACGCAGATCAGGTCTGCGGCCAAGTGAGCATATTTGCTCCACCGAAAGTTTCCAGTCTGAGCGATCCTGCCCATTCCCCCATCGCACCTGGTCGTGCGTAGTGTGCATTTCAGTTCACATCGCGCCGCGCGATGCTTGGCCCCGCATGTCCAGAACTGCGGAGCAAGCCAATGACGCCTACGAAGTTGCTGATTGGGCAGATCGCCGTCGTGTTCGCAATCGTGATACTCGGCGTATGGGCGGCCACGCAGTGGTGCGCCCACAT
Organism: Mesorhizobium sp. WSM4849; assembly: GCF_055811385.1. Classification (NCBI taxonomy): domain Bacteria; kingdom Pseudomonadati; phylum Pseudomonadota; class Alphaproteobacteria; order Hyphomicrobiales; family Phyllobacteriaceae; genus Mesorhizobium; species Mesorhizobium sp. WSM4849. Next base: position 30,006 of record NZ_JBVVPW010000042.1, on the reverse strand, counting down.
GCTCGGCCATCAACCGCCACTCGGCGCGCCATGGCTAGTCGCGGCTGGCTGGCAGATCTACAAGCCGTGGAAACTGTTCGAATGGTGGTTCCACTTCGATGCTTATGCGCCCGAGGTCTTCGATAAGGCCGGTGCGCTTGCCGGCGCCAGTGGGTTGGTGGGCTGTGCCGCCGCGATCGCCGGCTCGCTCTGGCGCGCGCGACAGCTCGGGTCGGTCACCACATATGGGTCGTCAAGGTGGGCCGCGACTCACGAGATCGAGACGGCAGGGCTGTTCCGGCCGGCCGGCGTTTTCCTAGGCAAGCTGAAGGATCGCTATCTGCGCCATGACGGGCCCGAGCACGTCATGGCCTTTGCCCCAACACGATCAGGCAAGGGCATCGGACTGGTTGTTCCAACTCTTCTGTCCTGGACCGGCTCGGCCGTCATTCACGATATCAAAGGCGAGAACTGGCAGTTGACCTCCGGCTGGCGCTCGAAGTTCTCCTACTGTCTCCTGTTCAATCCGACCGATCCGAGGTCGGCGCGCTATAACCCGCTGCTGGAGGTACGAAAAGGTTCAGACGAGGTCCGCGACGTCCAGAACATCGCCGACATCCTGGTAGATCCGGAAGGCGCGCTGGACCGGCGGAACCACTGGGAGAAAACCAGTCACTCACTCTTGGTCGGCGCCATTTTGCACGTGCTTTACGCCGAAGAGGAAAAGACGCTCGCTCGCGTCGCCACCTTCCTGTCCGACCCGCAACGCTCGTTTGCCGCGACACTACGGCGGATGATGACGACCAACCATCTCGGCGCGGCGGATAAGCCCCAGGTCCATCCTGTCGTGGCCTCGGCAGCTCGCGAGGTGTTGAACAAGTCGGAGAACGAGCGTTCAGGCGTTCTTTCGACCGCCATGTCGTTCCTCGGCCTCTATCGCGATCCTACGGTGGCGGCAGCGACATCAGCCTGCGACTGGCACATTGCCGACCTCCTGGATGCTGAGCGACCGATGTCACTCTATCTGGTCGTGCCGCCATCGGACATCTCGCGCACGAAGCCGCTGGTGCGACTTGTGCTCAATCAGATCGGCAGGCGTCTGACGGAGCGGCTGGAGGGGGATCCTAAGAAGAGCAGGAACCATCAACTGCTCATGATGCTGGACGAATTCCCGGCGCTCGGTCGCCTTGATTTCTTCGAAACCGCGCTCGCCTTCATGGCCGGCTATGGCATCCGTGCATATCTGATCGCGCAATCCTTGAACCAGATCTCCAAGGCGTATGGCGACAACAATGCCATTCTCGACAACTGCCATGTGCGGATTGCCTTTTCCTCCAATGACGAGCGCACGGCCAAACGCATTTCGGACGCGCTCGGCACGGCGACGGAGCTGAGGTCCATGCGCAACTATGCCGGCCATCGCTTGGCCCCCTGGCTGTCGCACGTGATGGTTAGCCGCCAGGAGACCGCCCGCCCACTATTGACACCGGGCGAGGTGATGCAGTTGCCGCAAGCCGATGAACTGGTGTTGGTTTCAGGGCTGCCGCCGATCCGGGCAAAGAAGCTGCGCTACTACCAGGATCGAAATTTCACCGAGCGCGTGCTTTCTGCGCCGGTATTGCGCGACGGCGCCTACGCGGATCGGCCAGTACCGCGTCCGGACTGTTGGATCGGGCAGGTGCGGGGCGTTGACCGCCGTCTTGCTGGCGGCGGCGAAAGCGCGGGCGAGGCAATTGAAGATGAAGGAGGTGTCCAGCAACAGCGACATCCGGGTCTGCCTGAAGAGCATACAGCCGTCACTCTGGAGCCCGACCGGGACGACCTGCTCAAGCCCGCGGACGATGATAGCGAGGCAGTTGCCGACAGGCGCGTGATGGACCGAATTTCCACTGCCGCACGCGCCTATGGCATCAACGAGGGAAGGGGCGACAACAAGGACATCGTGCCCGGCTTCTGAAAGAAGCTGCCGAAGGCAGAGCGCAAATCAGCGTAGATAACGGCCATAAGCAATTTCGAGGAAGTCGCCGATGCTCGTTCCCGCCCGCGCAACAGCGCTGGGACAGTTGGAACGAGTCACATGAGCCCTCAGCGCATTCGTCATCAGTTTCTGCTCGAACCCGACCTGAGCAAGAAACTGGACGACCTCAACCGCGATCCATCGACGACCAAATCAGCGATCGTGGCGAAGGCAGTCGAGGCCTTTATCGAGCGGCGTGGCGAGAACGAGCTCGACCGGCGCTACGGCGTAAGGCTCGACCGTCTTTCTCGTGACCTCGGTCATCTCAGACGCGACGTCGAGATGATCCTAGAGAGCCTGGCGCTCTTCATTCGCTTTTCCATCACGCTTCATGCTCACACGCCAGTCCCGGACAGGGCGACGCAGGCGATTGCCCAGGAGCGCTTCGACAAATTCGTCGAGCAAGTGGGCCGCCAGATCGCCTCCGGCAAACGGTCGCTTGGGACGGATAATGGCGGGGGAGGGGAAGGATGAGTTCTCATCCGGAGGTCGACCATCGCCATCGTGCCATGTTGCGCACCGCCATGGGCCCGGCAATCGCTGAGGCCCTTGCCGATTCGTCTGTTGTCGAGGTGATGGTCAATCCCGACGGTGCGCTGCGGCTCGACCGGCTAGGAGAAGGTCGGGTCGGTACCGGCGTGCATATGCACCCATCCGAGGCGGAACGCATCGTTCGCCTGGTCGCTTCCCATGTGCGTACCGAGGCGCATGCGGGTAGTCCGATCGTCAGCGCCGAACTGCCCTCGGGCGAGCGCTTCGAGGGGCTGTTGCCGCCAGTCGTTCTGGCGCCATGCTTCGCCATCCGTAAACCGGCCGCAAAACTCTACACGTTGGCCAACTATGTCGCCGACCAAATCATGCTGCCGCTGCAGGCCGATGCGCTGAGGAAGGCCGTGCGCGAGCGGCGCAACATATTGGTCGCAGGCGGCACGTCGTCGGGTAAAACCACGCTCGCCAATGCACTGCTGGTCGAAGTCGCGGAATGCGACGAGCGGGTGATCTTGATCGAAGACACACGCGAGCTGCAGTGCGCTGCCAAGGACTGCGTTGCACTCAGGACAAGACGGGGCTCGGTGACGCTTGCCGATCTCGTACGTTCGACGCTGCGGCTCAGGCCCGACCGCATCGTCGTCGGCGAAGTCCGGGGTGCGGAAGCCCTCGATATGCTGAAGGCATGGAACACTGGCCACCCCGGCGGCATCGCAACGGTTCACGCCAATTCGGCGCGCTCCGCCCTCTACCGGATCGAGCAACTCGCGCAGGAAGCCGTCGTCACTGTACCACGCCGTCTGATCGCCGATGCCATCGATCTGATTGTCTTCATCGCCGGGCGCGGATCCTCGCGCCGCATTGACGCCATCGCCGAGGTCACCGGTCTCGACGGCAGCGGCGATTACGCCGTCACCCAACTGACGCTCCCGCAACTTCAGCAGTTTTGAAAGGCCAATTCATGTGCAAGAAGCTTCGCTTTCTTTCGTCCACCGCGCTCGTGCTTGTTCTCACGGTCTCAGCCCGCGCAGCAGGCTCCGGCATGCCTTGGGAACAGCCGCTGCAGCAGATCCTGGAGTCTGTACAGGGACCGGTCGCCAAGATTATCGCCGTGATCATCATCATCACCACTGGCTTAACCCTTGCCTTCGGTGACACCGCAGGCGGTTTCCGCCGGCTGATCCAGATCGTCTTCGGGCTGTCGATCGCCTTCGCGGCATCGAGCTTCTTTCTCTCCTTTTTCTCCTTTGGCGGCGGAGCACTCGTCTGATGGTCGCTGGAGAGCAGCATATTGAGGGCTTCGCGGTTCCCGTTCACCGGGCATTGACCGAAGCCATCCTGCTGGGCGGTGCACCGCGAGCGGTGGCGATCCTCAACGGCACGGTGGCCGCAGCTATCGGCCTCGGTTTGCAGCAGTGGATCGCTGGGCTGGTGCTGTGGATTGCCGGCCACACGCTGGCGGTCTTTGCCACAAGACGCGATCCAGACTTCGCCAGCGTGCTCGTTCGTCACCTTCGTCTGAAGGGATGGTTGGCATGCTGAACCTGTCAGAATACCGCAGCAAAGCCGACAAACTTGCGGACCATCTGCCCTGGGCAGCGCTCGTCGCGCCCAGCATCGTGCTCAATAAGGACGGCAGCTTTCAGCGGACCTTACGGTTCCGCGGGCCCGATCTCGAAAGCGCGACGGAAGCAGAACTTGTCGGCATCTGCGCCCGGGCAAACAATGCGTTGAGAAGGCTCGGCTCCGGCTGGGCATTGTTCTTCGAAGCCGAGCGCATAGAGGCGCTCGGCTATCCTAACTCAACCTTTCCCGACGCCGCGTCTTGGCTGGTCGATGAAGAACGACGCGCGGCCTTCGAGGGCAAGGTCGCGCATTACGAGAGCCGCTATCACCTGACTTTGCTGTTCATGCCGCCCCCGGACGCACGGGCGAGGGCTGAAAGCGCGCTCGTTGACGCACACCAATCTGGCGGCGGGAGAGACTGGCCCCAGGAGCTGGCGCGGTTTCGCGACGAGACCGACCGGGTCCTCGATCTTTTGTCCGGTTTCATGCCCGAGGTGCGCGTGCTCGACGATGCCGAGACCCTGACTTACCTGCACGGCACAATCTCGACCCGCCGCCATCCACTCGCTGTCCCGGAAACGCCGATGTATCTCGACGGCATCCTGGTCGACGCGCCGCTTACCGGCGGCTTGGAGCCGATGCTCGGCGAACACCATCTTCGCACCCTTACCGTCCTCGGATTCCCGAATCTCACCCGGCCCGGAATTCTCGACGCGTTGAATCATCAGGATTTCGCCTATCGCTGGGTGACGCGCTTCATCCCGCTCGACAAGACGGAAGCCACGAAGACGCTGACACGGTTGCGCCGCCAGTGGTTTGCCAAGCGCAAATCGATCGCGGCCATCCTGCGCGAGGTCGTGACCAACGAACCTGTCCCGCTGGTCGACAGCGATGCCGACAACAAGGCGCTCGATGCCGACGCAGCCCTTCAGGCGTTGGGCGGCGACCATGTCGGCTTCGGTTATCTCACCACAACGGTGACAGTGTGGGATGAGGACCATCAAGCCGCCGCGGAGAAACTTCGCGCGGTCGAGCGCATCATCAATGGGCTCGGCTTCACCACCATCCGCGAAAGCGTCAATGCGGTCGAGGCGTGGCTCGGCTCGCTGCCTGGTCATATCTATGCCAATGTTCGCCAGCCGCTCGTTCACACATTGAACCTTGCGCATCTCATGCCGTTGTCGTCGGTCTGGGCAGGTCCTGCGGCGAACGAGCATCTCGCCAAGGTCATCCAGCGAGAGGCCTCGCCACTTCTGTTCGCAGAGACCAACGGGTCGACACCATTCCGGCTATCCACCCATGTCGACGATGTCGGCCACATGCTGATCGTTGGCCCGACCGGCGCCGGCAAATCGGTGCTGCTTGCCCTGATTGCGCTGCAGTTCCGTCGCTATGCCGGCGCGCAGGTCTATGTCTTCGACAAAGGCAATTCGGCGCGCGCGGCAGTCCTTGCCACGGGTGGGGAACACCACGCGCTGGGTGCTGACGGTGCGCTCGCCTTCCAGCCCCTGCGCAATATCGGCGACCAGGCTGCCCGCAGTTGGGCAGCCGAGTGGATTGCCGGCCTCATTGCCCATGAGAATGTCACCGTCACGCCGGAGGTGAAGGAGGCAATCTGGTCGGCACTCACCAGCCTTGCCACCGCGCCGGCGCAGGAACGCACGCTGACCGGCCTTTCGGTCCTGCTTCAGTCCAACGGGCTGAAGTCCGCGTTGATGCCCTACACGCTCGACGGTCCTTTCGGCCGCCTGCTCGACGCCGATGATGATCGGCTGGCCTTATCGAATGTGCAGTGTTTCGAGACGGAAGAGCTGATGCAGAGCCAAGGCGCTGTGCTGCCTGTGCTCACTTACGTGTTCCATCGTCTTGAAGAGCGGTTCGATGGACGGCCGACGCTGCTGATGCTCGACGAGGCTTGGGTCTATCTCGACAATCCGCTCTTTGCCGCCCGTATCCGCGAATGGCTGAAGGTGCTCCGAAAGCGGAATGTCTCGGTGATCTTCGCTACGCAATCGCTGGCTGATATCGCGGGCTCTTCAATCGCGCCGGCGATCATCGAGAGCTGCCCCCAGCGCATTTTCCTTCCCAATGATCGTGCTGTGGAACCGCAAGCGCGGGCAGCCTACGAGCGCTTCGGCTTGAACGAGCGGCAGATCGAATTGATCGCCCGCGCCACGCCGAAGCGCCACTACTATCTTCAGTCACGTAGCGGAAACCGTCTCTTCGAGCTCGGGCTTGGCCCCATCACTCTTGCGCTTTGCGGCGCTTCCGATCCGGCGACTCAGACCCTGATCGACAAAATCCTGTCCGAAGACGGGCAAGACAGCTTTGCCTCCCGCTTTCTGAGCGCGCGCGGCCTCGATTGGGCTGCCGAGCTTCTCCAGCAATTCCCTCAACCAGACATGGAGCAATCCTCATGATTGGACGCCGTCTTTTCACCAGCCTGATCACCGTTTCCCTGATCGCCAAGCCAATGGCCAACTATGTGCAGCCGGCCTACGCCCTTATCGTGTTCGATCCATCCAATTATGCGCAGAACGTGCTGACGGCGGCGCGCGCGCTGGAGCAGATCAACAACCAGATCCAGTCGCTGCAGAACCAGGCAACCATGCTGCAGAACATGGCGCGCAATCTTCAGCGTCTGGACTTCTCTTCCGTGGGCCAACTCTCCGGTTCGCTCCATCGCATTGACGGTTTGATGGACCAGGCGAGTGGCCTCAGCTTTGATCTGGGCAAGCTTCAAGACCAGTGGCGCAGCCAATATCCGGAAAGCTACGAGGCCACGATCAAGGTCAGCGATGTGGCAACCGCAGCGCGCGAGCGCTGGCAGACCGCCATGCAGGCGTTCCGCCAGACCATGCGGGTCCAGTCGCAGATCGTCGAGAACGTCCGCGCCGACGGCGACCTGCTTGCCGATCTCGTCAACCGCAGCCAAGGGGCAGCCGGTGCGCTTCAGGCAAGCCAGGCCACCAACCAGCTGATCGCGCTTTCGACCAAGCAGCAGATGCAGATCCAAACACTGCTCGCGACTCAGTTTCGAGCTGAGGCCGAGGATGCCGCGCGCAAGGCGCAGTCCGAGGAAGCCGCCCGCGAGACGACCAAGCGCTTCCTGGGTACCGGCTCGGCCTATCCCGGCAATTGATCACCAACTCTGACGAGGAAGGCGGCGGCATGAACGACCTTGGCGTCATCGATCGCTTCATGGAGACCTTCATCCGCTACATTGACAGCGGGTTCGGTCTGCTTTCGGGCGACGTCGCCTTCCTCACCACCATCCTGATCGGTATCGACATCACGCTGGCCGGGCTGGCCTGGGCGCTCGGCAACGAGCCCAACATTCTCGGCCGGCTTACCCGCAAGGTGCTCTATGTCGGCGTCTTCGCCTTCATCTTGAATAATTTTAAGAACCTCGCCGACATCATCTATCGCTCCTTTGCCGGGCTCGGCATCAACGCGTCCTCCGGCAATCTCTCCCCAGACAATCTCCTGCGCCCGGGCCGCATCGCCGCGACCGGTTTCGAAGGCGCTTGGCCGCTGCTTGATCAGGCAAGTCAGCTGCTCGGCTTTCCAGAAATCTTCGGCAACGCGCTCACCATCTTCGTGCTGCTCATGGCCTGGTTCCTGGTCATCATCGCCTTCTTCATCCTTTCCATTCAGCTGTTCATCACAATCCTTGAGTTCAAGCTCACCACGCTTGCCGGCTTTGTTCTGGTTCCCTTCGCACTCTGGAATCGATCGGCGTTTCTGGCGGAGCGCGTGCTCGGCAATGTCATCTCTTCAGGCATCAAGGTGATGGTACTTGCCGTCATCGTCGGCATCGGCTCCACACTCTTCGGCGAGTTTGCTTCCGCGCTGCAAGGCAAGGAGCCGGACCTGGCCGCGGCCATGTCACAGGTGCTGGGCGCGCTGGCGCTGCTTGGGCTCGGCATCTTTGGGCCCGGCATCGCGTCGGGTCTTGTCTCCGGCGCGCCGCAGCTTGGCGCGGGCGCCGCCCTTGGCACGACTGCGGCGGCAGCTGGTGCATCGCTCGTTGCCGGAGGCACGGCATTTACTGGCGCGCGCAGGGCAACCGGCGGCAGTCTCGCCGCAATTCGGGCCGGCACAACGATGGGATCGGCTGCTTTAACGGCCTGGCAGATCGGGCGAGCAACCTCGCCCCACACCGGCCAGTCCGGTGTGGCTGCTGGATTGCGGGGCGTGACCAGTGCCGCCGGCGGCGCCGCGATGCGAGCCGCAAAAGCTGCCGCGGGAACGTTCGGGCGCAGCGCCGATGCCGGCCGGGAAGCCGCATGGACCGCGACCGGTGGTGCGCCCACCGCGTCCATGACTCGAAACCCAACCGCTGCAGACCATAATACCGCTCCGACGTGGGCAAGGCGCTTGCGTTCCGAACAGACCGCCCGTGCCCACCGCCACGCCGCCATGCAGGCTGTCCGTGAAGGCGACAGCCCGGGAGGCAGCGCCAATCCCTCTCTCAACGACAAGGACGACTAGATGCTGTTCAAGCGACCCGTTCAACGTTACGGCAAGACACCCGAACCGGTCACGCCGTATCAAAAGGCCGCCCAGCTATGGGACGAGCGCATCGGCTCATCTCGAGTACAGGCTAGGAACTGGCGGCTCATGGCCCTCGGCTGTCTGGCCTTGGCGACCGGGCTCTCTGGCGGACTCGTATGGCAGTCGATGCAGAGCCGTGTTGTGCCTTACGTCGTCGAGGTCGACCGCTTCGGCGAGGCACGCGCCGTCGCGCCGGCGATCCAAGACTACGAGCCCTCCGACGCCGAGATAGCCTGGCACCTCGGCCGCTTCATCCAGAATGTCCGTTCCGTCTCCACTGATCCGGTGCTGGTGCGGCAGAACTGGCTGGCGGCTTACGACTTTGCCACCGACCGTGCGGCACTCTTCCTCAATGAGTACGCCAAGGCGAACGATCCCTTCGGCCAGATCGGAACGCGCAGCGTGTCCGTCCAGGTGACCAGTGTGGTCAGGGCATCCGACAGCTCGTTCCAGGTCAAATGGACTGAGCAGGTCTTTGAGCGCGGCAGCCTTGCCAGCACCACGCGCTGGACCGCGATCCTCACCATCGTGATCCGCCCGCCAAGCAATACGGATCAGCTGCGCAACAATCCGCTCGGTGTCTTCATCAACGCCATCGACTGGTCGCGCGAGCTCGACAGTGCCGCACCGACATCCGTTTCCCCGAAGGAGCCCGCCGATGACAAATAGAGCCCAATCGTTCCGTGCCGCGCTGATCCTATCCGCATCGGCAGCAGTTCTCTCGGCCTGCGCATCGAAGCCGGTGCCGCCTGAGATTTCGTATGATGCTGCCGACTTCAAAGCAGCGGCAATCGAGAAGGCGCCAGAGACACCGGTCAAGATAGTCGAGGTGCCAAAGCCGTTGCCGCTCCCCGGCCAGTTGCAGCCAGAACCGGGCAAAATCGCCGACGACAAGCGCTCTCCTGAAGAACGCGTCGCCGACGCCAACAAGGCGGCGACGCAGCAACCCACCCGGTACGGCTACGTCAATGCGGTGCAGGTCTATCCCTTCACCGATGGCGCGCTTTATCAGCTCTATGCCGCGCCGGAGCGCGTCACCGATATCGCCCTACAGCCGGGCGAGAAACTGACAGCCGTGTCGGCCGGCGACACGGTGCGCTGGGTCATCGGCGATACCGTCAGCGGCACCGGTGACGACCAGCGCACCCATGTGCTGGTAAAACCCTTCGCGCCGGGGCTTAGCACCAATCTGGTGATCACCACGGAACGACGCACCTACCACTTGCAGCTTCAAAGCACCGATAAGACCGCTATGGCGGCGATCTCCTGGACGTACAGCGAGGACCAGATCGTCGCGCTCCGCCAGCGCAACGCTCAGGCCGAGGCTACCATGCCGGTGGCGTCGAACGTGGCGCTCGAAAACATTCGCTTTCGCTACTCGATTAGGGGCGACACACCGCCCTGGAGACCGACGCGAGCCTTCGATGATGGCAGCAAGGTCTATATCGAGTTCCCGCGCCGCATAGACCAGGGAGAGGCCCCGCCACTCTTCATCGTCGGCTCTGACGGGGACAACCAGCTCGTCAACTACCGCATGCGCGGCAACTACTACATTGTCGATCGGCTCTTCGCCGCGGCCGAACTACGCCTCGGCACCAAGCAGCAGCAAGTGGTGCGCATCACAAGGACGGACGGCCGGCAACCGCCGCGTCGCGTATCTCTCTTTGCGCGCTCCAGCAGGTGAGGAGAGGGGCCTTATGACCGACATTTCCCCATCCAATGCTCCGCCAAAACTCGATCCCGAGCAGCTGCAGTTACGGGCCTCGCCCCGCCGCGCCGTGCGGTTCAGGCGCGGCGTGATCATCGCCATCGCTGCCGTCGGGTCCGGTGCCATCCTGGGCGTCACGATGATGGCGCTGCAGGGACCGGCGCTTCGCTTCAAAGAACAGGCGGAAGATCTCTACAACACTGACCGCAAGCCAACCCCTGAAGGACTTGAAACACTTCCCAAGGACTATTCCGGAGTGAAGCCGAACCCTCCTGTGCTTGGACCACCACTGCCGGGCGACCTCGGTCGCCCCATCCTTGAGCGGCGGCGCCAGCTCGGCATCGCGCCAGGGCAGGACAACTCCGCCGAGGAGCAGCGCGTTGCCCAGCAGGCGATTGAGGCGCGCGAATCACAAGTCTTCTTCCGCATTGAAAATCGACCCAAGGAGGCGGGCATCGGCGGTAATGCGAAAAGTGCCCAGCAGCCGTTCGGGGCGCCTCCGCAATCTGATGCCGCTCGGCCATCAGATTCCGTTGCCCCGGCTGAGGGCGATCAGAACAATCAACAACGCAAGCTCGATTTTGTCAGCCAGCGCAACACCAGCGGGATCTACAACCCGCATGCATTGCAGACGCCAGCTTCGCCAAATCAGCTCATGGCCGGCAGCGTGATCGCCGCAAGTCTCATCACCGGCATAAATTCCGACTTGCCCGGGTTTGTCGTCGCGCAGGTCACCGAGAACGTGCACGACACGCTCACCGGCAGGATCCTGCTTATCCCGCAAGGCTCGCGGCTGATCGGGACCTATGACAGCGTCGTCGCTTTTGGGCAAAAACGGGCGCTTCTGGTTTGGCAGCGAATAATACTGCCAGACAGTTCTTCGATCGAAATCGACAATCTGCCGGCGACAGACACTGCCGGCTATGCCGGGCTCGAGGACAAGATCGATTTCCACACCTGGCAGCTGATCAAGGGAGTCGCGCTGGCCACATTGCTGGGCGTCGGCACCGAGTTAAGTTTTGGAGAAAACGAAAGCGATCTGGTCAAAGCGATCCGGGAATCCACTCAGCAGAACGTCAGTCAAGCCGGCCAGCGCATCACCGAGAAGAACCTCAATGTTCAGCCCACCATCACCATCCGCCCAGGTTGGCCACTGCGCGTCATCGTGCACAAGGATCTGGTGCTACGGCCATACGCGAGTTGAGCGGGAGTGAATATGGCCAACTTGAAACTTGGAAAGCTTCCAGACCGAACACCTTCGAAGATTACCATCACCGTCAGCTCGGAGTTGGGCCAAGCACTCAAGGAGTATGCTGCCCTTTATCGTCAGACCTATGGCGAGTCTGAAACGGTGGCGGAACTCATCCCTTTCATGCTGGCGGGGTTTCTGGAAGGCGACCGAGCGTTTGCCAAGGCCAGAAAGGAAGGTTTGCCGACGTCCAGCATGCCGGAGAAGTCGCGGCGTCTGGCAGGCTCAGATTCCGAGTAACCGAGGCAATGAGTGAACCGCCCGCACACGAGCCTCGATGGGCTAACTCCGCTTGAATATGTAACCCGATCCGTCAAGGATCACACGTGAACAGGCTCACTCACAAATGGAGGCAAACAGGGGAGCACGTCACCGCGACCGCACTCTTTGGCTCAAACTGCAACCGAGTGCCTGGCCCATCCGCTTTGGAAATATTTGTCGAACCTGGCCGCGATGCTTCGGACGAATGGGCGACTTTCAGCCGGCACGACGAAACGGTCGCCATCCAGTTCAAGCAATCGAACGGGATCGTGGAAGGCCATGGTACTCGACTCAAGAAGGAGCTTCTGGCCGGCTTTGCCGAAGCGTTCCACCAGATCGACTGCCGAGAAGGCGAAATCACACATTAGCCTCTCGATGATCCAGCCGCGAACGCGGTCGTCGTCGGAAAGCGCGATACCGCGGACAACCGCCAGCCCGCCATGCGCGACCATACTTCCGTACTCGGCGGTTGAAATATTGTTCTGCACGTAGCCCTGGCGAAAACGGCCGATGGACGAAGGGCCAAGCCCGATCAGTGTCTCGAAGCGATCCTCCGTGTAGCCCTGAAAATTGCGATGCAAAGCCCCTGCGCGGGCCGCTATCGCCAAGGCATCGCCTGGCTTGGCGAAATGATCGAGCCCTATTGCTTCATACCCCTTGTCCACAATCGCTCGCGCAGCGAGTTGCGATTGCGCCAACCGCTCCGTGGGGCCAGGCAGCCACGCCTCTTTGATTATCGTCTGGTGCTTCTTGAACCAGGGCACATGCGCGTAGCCGAACAGCGCCATCCTGTCCGGTTCCAGGGTCAGCGCCTGCGCTACGGTGGAACAGACGCTCTCCCTGCTCTGGTGCGGCAATCCGTAGAGCAGGTCCAGATTGACGGAACCGACGCCGCGGGAGCGAACTCCGTCCACGACAGCCTTCGTTTGCAAAAAGCTTTGCTCGCGGTTGATTGCCTTTTGCACTTTTGGCTCGAAATCCTGGACGCCGAGACTCGCCCTGGTCATGCCGATTTCGGCCAGCGCATCAAGGCGCGCCTCATCCATGTCGTTTGGATCGATCTCGACGCTGATTTTTGTGTCCGGGACAAAATCGAAGCTGTCCCGCAAAAACGCGCCAAGCGCCACCATGTCCTCGGGCTTCAGCATGGTGGGCGAACCGCCGCCGAAGTGGACTGCGCGGACATGGCCCTTGCCGCTGACGAGACCCGCAACCGTCGCGATCTCCGCGTGTAGCGAGCGCAGATAGGCCGTCACCGGCTCATAGTGGCGCGTCTGCTTGGTATGACACGCACAGAACCAGCAGAGTCTGTCGCAATAGGGGATGTGCAGATAGAGCGAGATCTCGCCGCCACTTTTGAGCGCCTCCAGCCAGCCACGATAAACCGCAGGATTGACGCCCGCGTGGAAATGCGGTGCAGTCGGATAACTGGTATAACGCGGGACGTTCTCGCCAACCCGGGCAGCTAATTCGGACTGCATGTCGTGGTCCACCATGTTTGCATCGCTGGAACGCTGGGCTTATTGGCAAGCCAAAGCCCTGATTTCGGTCAGCAACTCGGACAAACTGCCGCAAGGATTTTTCTACCTTAGATTGCTACCCTGTCGGCGCTTGGGAGAGGGGTAGAGCGACGGCATGACATTACGGCAAGACATTCACAGTTCCGGCGTTCCCGTTCTTTGCCTCTCTTGCGAGGCAAGGCGTCGTGGTGTGTGCGGTGCGCTCGATCCAGACCGTTTGGTTGGGCTCGCCAAGACTTCGTCGCGGCACAAGATCGAGGCGGGAGTCGAACTGATCGGCGATGCCGAGGCCGTCGACAGCTATTCGAATGTGCTTTCAGGCGTTGTGAAGCTAACAAAGAGCCTTTCGGACGGGCGCCAGCAGATCGTAGCTCTCCGGTTTGCGCCGGATTTTCTGGGACGACCCTTCAAGGTGGAAAGCGAGATCAATGCGGAAGCGGCAACAGCTGTCACGCTGTGCTCGTTTCCGAAGGCAGCCGTGGAACGGATGATGAAGGAATCACCGGAACTCGAGCATCGCCTGCTCAGGCAGACGCTGGACGAACTCGACGCAGCACGCGAATGGATGGTGACGCTGGGGCGCAAGACGGCATCGGAAAAGGTGGCGAGTTTTCTCGTCATGATCGCCCGGAATATCGATTCCAGTGTTGACCAGGCCGCCAGGTCAGCGTCGTTCGATCTGCCGCTGACTCGTGCCGACATCTCTGATTTCCTTGGACTTACGAACGAGACCGTGAGCCGCCAGCTGACGCGATTGCGAGCTGACGGCGTGATCCGGATCCAGAACAAACGCCACGTGATCGTGGACAGCATGAGCCGGCTGGAGCAGCGTTGCGGCAGCCGAATGGCGCGGCAGTTTGGATAGGCCCAAGCGGCGGGGTGTGCGTCGCCAACTCCGATTCGTGGCAGGGACACGCCCGTTCGAATGCAATGTGTCGCCATAACCCTTCGTGATGCCGCGGCAACATGAACCCGACAGCTTCCGCGCTCGCTATCGGATCACCTGACCAATCGCCAGGAGTGTTTCGGACAGCTCGCCGGCGAAGCATTGATCCCCGAGGTGGCCGACGCGCAATCGGCTGGTGGAGGCAAGATTGCCCCTCCTCGAACCGTGAACGTCACGAAGCAACGCAACGATTGCGTTGGCCGTCCCGAGCCATTCGAAGCGAGCGATGTTTAGCAAGGCACGACAGTACTTTTCAGCTCGTCGCAGAGCCCCAGCTTTTTCGAATGGGCACGCCTCATTGTGTCGCCCGTCTCCACGCCCGCCCCGGCTCCGAGCCCACCCCACTTGTCCATGAAGGAGCAGGCCCGCGCCGCGTTCCCTCTTCATTCGCCACCATCTGATTGCGCCGAACTCGATGCTGCCCGAAACAAAACGGGCTGCCCTGACATGGATCAGGGCGAGCAGGCGGCGGCTGCGCAATTGATGCACAGCGGATTTGGCGTCCGCCGGATTCGAGATCGGGATTTGCGATGAAATTCGGCACAGAGATCGTGCTTCTAAGCCTGTTTGCTTTTGCGGCCCTGGTGGCTGCCGGTTTCGGCGTAGATGAACCTTTCCGCCAGCATATGTGGGTGTTGTTCTTCGCCGTAGCTGGTTTCACCGCGATCCTGTTGCGCAATACGGAGTTCAAGCCTGCAGTTCCGATAGACCCCGCCGCTTTTATGGACGGTCCAATCCGTTACGGGGCCGTCGCGACGGTGTTTTGGGGCGTCGTAGGCATGCTGGTTGGTGTGGTCATCGCGCTGCAGCTTGCCTATCCCGATCTCAGCGTCGAGCCCTGGTTCAACTTTGGCCGCTTGCGGCCGTTGCATACATCCGGCGTGGTTTTTGCCTTCGGCGGCAATGCGCTGCTTTGCACGTCCCTTTATGTCGTACAGCGCACCTGCCGCGCCCGGCTGTTCGGCGGCAATCTCGCCTGGTTCGTGTTCTGGGGCTATCAGCTGTTCATCGTCATGGCTGCGACGGGCTACCTGCTCGGCATCACCGAAAGCCGCGAATACGCCGAGCCCGAATGGTATGTGGATCTTTGGCTGACCATCGTCTGGGTCGCCTACCTCGTCCTGTTCCTCGGCACCATCCTGAAGCGCAGGGAACCGCACATCTACGTCGCCAACTGGTTCTACCTGTCCTTCATCGTGACCATCGCGATGCTGCATGTGATCAACAACCTGTCGATGCCAGTCTCGTTCGTGGGTTCAAAAAGCTATTCAGCCTTCTCCGGCGTCCAAGACGCCTTGACGCAGTGGTGGTACGGCCACAATGCCGTGGGCTTCTTTCTCACCGCCGGCTTCCTTGGCATGATGTACTATTTCGTGCCGAAGCAGGCGAACCGGCCAGTCTATTCCTACCGGCTGTCGATCATCCACTTCTGGGCGCTGATCTTTCTCTACATCTGGGCCGGCCCGCACCACCTCCACTATACCGCCTTGCCCGACTGGGCGCAGACGCTCGGCATGGCGTTCTCGATCATGCTTTGGATGCCCTCCTGGGGCGGCATGATCAACGGCCTGATGACGCTGTCCGGCGCCTGGGACAAGCTGCGGACGGACCCGATCATCCGCATGATGGTCATGGCCATAGCCTTCTATGGCATGTCCACTTTCGAAGGCCCGATGATGTCGATCAAGACGGTCAATTCGCTCTCGCACTACACCGACTGGACCATCGGGCACGTGCATTCCGGCGCACTCGGTTGGGTCGGCATGATCTCGTTCGGCGCGGTCTATTTCATGGTGCCGAAGTTGTGGAACCGCGAGCGGCTCTATTCGCTGCGACTAGTGAACTGGCACTTCTGGTTGGCAACGCTGGGGATCGTCGTATACGCCGCGGTGATGTGGGTCTCCGGCGTCATGCAGGGCCTGATGTGGCGCGAATACGACGACCAGGGCTTTCTGGTCTTCTCCTTCGCCGAAACTGTCGCCGCCATGCATCCGTACTACATCATGCGTGCCATCGGCGGCGCGATGTACCTGTCCGGCGCCCTGATCATGGCATGGAATGTCGCCATGACAATCCTCGGCTACCAACGCGATGAGGATCCGATGCCGCGTCCGATCGCCGCTGTCCGACCTGCGCGATCTGGAGCCTGAAAAATGGGCTTGATGAACAAACACGCCGTGATCGAGAAGAACGCCACGCTGCTTCTCGTCGGCTCCCTTCTGGTGGTGACGATCGGCGGCATCGTCGAGATCGCGCCGCTCTTCTATCTCGACAATACGATCGAGAAGGTCGAAGGCATGCGGCCCTATTCGCCGCTCGAACTCGCCGGCCGCAACATCTATGTGCGCGAGGGCTGCTACCTCTGCCATAGCCAGATGATCAGGCCGTTCCGCGATGAGGTCGAGCGCTATGGGCACTACAGCCTGGCGGCCGAGTCGATGTACGACCACCCGTTCCAGTGGGGATCGAAACGCACAGGACCGGATCTCGCGCGAGTGGGCGACCGTTATTCGAATGGATGGCACGTTCAGCACCTTGTGGATCCGCGCTCCGTGGTGCCGGAATCGATAATGCCGAGCTACGCGTTCCTGAAAGAAATGCCGATTGAGGTGAAGTACTTCTCGACGCACCTGATCGCGAACAGCCGTGTGGGCGTGCCCTACTCCGACGACATGATCGCGAGCGCGAATGCCGATCTGATGGCGCAGGCAGATCCCAACGTCGACACATCCGGTCTTGAAGCGCGGTATCCAAAGGCCAAGCTCGGTGACTTCGATGGCAATCCGCAACAGGTCAGCGAGATGGACGCGCTGGTCGCTTACCTCCAGATGCTTGGCACTCTGGTCGATTTCAAAAACTACGACGAAGCCGCCGGTTACCGCTGAGGAGAATGGTGATGACCTACAACTTCATGCGGGCGTTTGCCGACACTTGGGGCCTGCTCGCTATGGCGCTGTTCTTCGTAGGATGCATCACCTTTGCGCTCCGTCCCGGCAGCAGGACGCGAGCCGACGAAGCTGCTCAAATCCCTCTCAAGGACGACTGATCATGAGCGGTGAGCACATTGACGAAGTCTCCGACGTCTCGACCACCGGCCATGAATGGGACGGGATCAAGGAGCTCAACAATCCGCTTCCGCGCTGGTGGGTGAGCACCTTCTACGTCACCATTGTCTGGGCGATCGGCTACACCATCGCTTATCCCGCATGGCCTATGCTAAGCTCCGCCACCCGAGGCGTGCTCGTCTATTCCAGCCGCAACGATGTCAAGAATGAGCTGGCAGCGGCCGAGGTCGCCAAGGGCAAGTATGTTGCCGCCCTTCAGGCGAAGACTGTCGCCGAGATTGCCGCCGACGATGTTTTGCGCGGATTTGCTATCGCGGCCGGTGGCGCCGCCTTCAAGGTCAATTGCGTTCAGTGCCATGGCTCCGGCGCCCAGGGTTCGAAGGGCTTTCCCAACCTGAATGATGACGATTGGCTGTGGGGCGGCAAGGTCGAGCAGATCCAGCAGACAATCGCGCACGGCATCCGCGTTGCCTCCGACCCCGACACGCGCCTGTCGGAAATGCCGGCGTTTGGTGACATCATTGCGCCCGAGCAGATTACACAGGTCAGCGCTTATGTCTCGAGTCTCTCCGGCGCTGTTGGCGATCAAGCAATGGTCATACCCGGCGCCAATGTTTTCGCCGAAAATTGTGCCGCCTGTCATGGTGATAATGCAAAGGGAAACACGGAGCTTGGCGCACCCGACCTGACCGACGCGATCTGGCTCTACGGGGCGGGCGAGACGGCTATCGCCGCGCAGGTTCGCGCGCCAAAGCAAGGCGTCATGCCGGCCTGGGGTGGGCGTCTCGGCGAGGTCAAGGTCAAGGAACTTGCGGTCTATGTCCATTCGCTTGGCGGCGGAGAATAGGAACGGAAGCCTATTCTCGGCCCTCCCCCTGCCAAGCGACGAGGCCCGGCGCGAGCCGGGCCTCGACACCATTCCGGCTGTGACCTGCATCAACACGGGCGGACCGCCCACGGCGAGGCTGTTCGATGGGCGGCCCTGACATCGGCAGCGGGACTGGAGATGCCACGTGCGTGATAAAACGCAGACAGAACCGCCCGAAGCAGAAGCGATCGACTCCCCCAACACCCGTGAGCCGCTTTATGCCCCACGCAAGAAGGTTTTCCCGAAGCGAATCTCGGGTAATTTCCGTCGCTTCAAATGGCTGGTGATGGCGATCACGCTGGGCATCTACTACCTGACGCCCTGGCTGCGCTGGGATCGAGGTCCGTTTGCTCCCGATCAGGCCGTGCTGATCGATCTTGCCAACCGCCGCTTCTATTTCTTCTTCATCGAGATTTGGCCGCAGGAATTCTTCTATGTCGCCGGCCTTCTCGTTATGGCCGGCATCGGCCTTTTCCTAATCACATCCACAGTTGGCAGAGCCTGGTGCGGCTATACCTGTCCGCAGACCGTATGGGTCGATCTGTTTCTGGTTGTGGAGCGCGCGATCGAGGGAGATCGCAATGCCCGCATGAAACTCGACGCCGGACCGTGGACCGCGCGCAAGCTTGTGCTGCGTGTCTCGAAACACGCGATCTGGCTGGCCATAGCGGCAGCGACCGGCGGCGCCTGGATCTTCTATTTCGCCGATGCGCCAATGCTGATTGGCGAGGTCTTCGCTGGCACCGCGGCGCCGGTCGCCTACATCACCATCGGCGTGCTGACGGCAACCACCTACACATTCGGCGGGCTGATGCGCGAGCAGGTCTGCACCTATATGTGCCCGTGGCCGCGCATTCAGGCGGCCATGCTCGATGAAAATTCGCTTACCGTGACCTACAATGACTGGCGTGGCGAACCTCGGTCGCGGCACGCCAAGAAGGTCCAGGGCGCGGGGCAGCTTGTCGGAGACTGCGTCGATTGCAATGCCTGTGTCGCCGTCTGCCCGATGGGGATCGACATTCGCGACGGCCAGCAGCTCGAATGCATCACTTGCGCGCTGTGCATCGATGCCTGCGACGGCGTCATGGACAAACTCGGCAAGGAGCGCGGGCTGATCTCCTATGCGACGCTGTCCGATTACAACGCCAACATGGCGGTGGCGACCGCAGGCGGCTCTTGCTCGGTGAACCCGTCGCTCGTCCGGACCGACGGCGGCGCTTTCTCCGACAAATTAGCCCATTTCCATATCCGCAAGATCTTTCGGCCGCGCACCTTCATCTACATGGGCGCATGGTCGGCGGTCGGCCTTGCGCTGCTCTATTCGCTGCTGACGCGCGACCGGCTCGAGGTCAACGTTCTGCACGACCGCAACCCGCAATTTGTCACGCTGTCCGACGGTTCGATCCGCAACGGCTACACCGTCAAGCTGCTCAACATGATCCCCGAGCCAAGGACGATCGTCGTGACGATGCAGGGCCTGCGGGGAGCCGAAATGAGCGTCGTTGGTATCGACCTTCCCGCAGACCGGTCCTTCGCCGTCGCGGTCGAACCCGACCGCCTGAAGATGCTGAAGGTTTTCGTGCGCCAGCCGGCGGACCAGGTCGGAAGCGCAACACAAACCTTCAAATTCCGCGTCGAGGACAAGGCGAGTTTCGAAACGGACGAATACACCGCCACCTTCAATGCCCCGGAGATCGCCAGATGAGCGCCAATACGCAAAAAACCCGCGAATTCACCGGCAGGCACATGCTGGCCACCATTCTCGCCTTTTTTGGTGTGGTCATCGCAGTCAATCTGACGATGGCGACATTCGCCAGCACAAGCTGGACCGGCCTTGTCGTCGAAAACACCTATGTGGCCAGCCAGCAATTCAACCAAAAGGCCGAGGAAGGGCGCGCACAGGCGGCGCTCGGCTGGACCGGCAAATTGACGATCGCTTGGGGCGAAGTCCGCTACAGTCTCAGCGATGCCGCCGGCAAGCCGGTTCCCTTGCGTAGTGTCAAGGTGCTGTTTCGTCATCCTGCCTACGAGGGCGCGGACAAAGCTGTCACTCTCGCCGCTGCCTCGGGCCAGGAATTTGTTGCTCAGCACACGCTAAGGGACGGCGTCTGGATCGTCGAAGTCGACACTGATGCCGGTCTGCCAGAGCCTTATCGCGACGTTCGCCGGATCATGATTTCTCAGGGAGCACTGCAATGAGCTGCTGTGCGCCGGGCGCTGAAATGGCGCTGGATCTGGGCGGAGTCACATCCAGTCTGCCGTCGGGCCAGGAGATCAGGCTGGCAAGCCGCTCGCTTGGCGATGACCTTCGCCAGACCGATCTCTCAGTACCGACCGCTCATTGCGCGGCCTGCATCCAGGCCATCGAGACAGCTCTCGGAAAGCTCGATCGCGTCGAAGGCGCTCGTGTCAACCTGTCGACGAAACGGGTTGCGATCAGGTGGCGCGGAAATGAGGCTCCACCGTTTGTCGCCGCGCTTGGACGGCTGGGATACGAAGCGCATTTGTTCGAGCCCGAGACAGGGGAGAAGGACAAGACGCTATCGGAGCTGATCCGGGCCGTGGGGGTTGCCGGCTTTGCAGCGGGCAACATCATGCTGCTTTCGGTCTCGGTCTGGTCCGGCGCTGAAGGTGCGACCCGCGACCTGTTCCACTGGGTCTCGGCACTGATCGCCATCCCCGCGCTCGCCTTCGCTGGTGGCATCTACTTCCGCTCGGCATGGAACGCATTGCGTCACGGCCGCATGAACATGGATGTGCCGATTGCGGTTGGTGTCTCGCTCGCCTACGCGATGAGTCTTTACGAAACCATCAACCATGGTGACCACGCTTACTTCGATGCATCGGTATCGCTGCTGTTCTTCCTGCTGATCGGCCGCACGCTTGATCACGTGATGCGCGAGCGTGCCCGGACCGCGGTGAACGGTCTGTCACGGCTGGCGGCGCGCGGCGCCATGGTATTGCGCGACGATGGCACGCGCGACTACCGGCCGGTTGGCGAGATCGAACCAGGCATGCAGTTGCTGATCGCTGCCGGCGAACGGATTCCCGTCGACGGCAAGGTCATTCGAGGCTCTTCGGATCTCGACTGTTCACTGGTTTCCGGTGAGAGCACACCCAGAACCGTGGCGACAGGGGAAACCGTGCAGGCAGGCACGCACAATCTCACCGGCCCACTGACGGTCGAGGCGACAGCCGCCGCAAAAGACTCCTTCCTGGCCGAAATGGTCCGGCTGATGGAAGCCGCCGAGGGCGGTCGCGCGCATTATCGCAGGATCGCCGACCGCGTTTCAGCGCTCTATGCTCCAGTGGTTCATCTGACCGCCTTCCTAACGTTCCTTGGCTGGATGGCGGCGACCGGCGATTGGCACCGGGCAGTAACAAACGCAATCGCCGTTCTCATCATCACCTGCCCATGTGCGCTCGGCCTCGCCGTGCCGATCGTGCAGATGGTCGCTGCGCGGCGTCTGTTCGAAAGCGGGGTCATGGTCAAGGATGGTTCGGCCATGGAGCGCCTGGCGGCGATCGACACGGCCGTGTTCGACAAGACAGGAACGCTTACGCTCGGACAGCCCCGGCTCGTCAATGCGTCGTCAGTCGATCCAGCCATGCTGGCAATCGCTGCCGAGATGGCCGCGCACTCCCGTCACCCGCATTCAAACGCCATTGCCACCTTTGCCGGTTTCGCCGGTCAGCCAAAGCTCGAAT
Source organism: Mesorhizobium sp. WSM4849 (assembly GCF_055811385.1). Lineage (NCBI taxonomy): Bacteria > Pseudomonadati > Pseudomonadota > Alphaproteobacteria > Hyphomicrobiales > Phyllobacteriaceae > Mesorhizobium > Mesorhizobium sp. WSM4849. The sequence goes on along the minus strand of NZ_JBVVPW010000042.1, from coordinate 8,073 downwards.
CTGTCAGCGAACACCCCGGATTCGGCATCGAAGCCACCGCGAGGGGAAGCACCTGGCGACTGGGGCGGCGCGGTTGGGCTGGATGGAAGGCCCGAACCGGTGGCGAAAGCAGATACGGCGGAACGGTTCTGACCAAAGACGGGATCATCGTGGCGTCCTTTGTCTTCAAGGACGCGCTGCGTCCGGACGCCAGGGCGGCCATCGAGCAATTGAACAATGCCCGAGTTTCCGTGGAAATGCTGTCGGGCGATACCGGGGCTGCCTGTGCCGAGGTCGCGACGACGTTGGGGATACATCACTTTGTTCCGGCGCTGCTTCCTTCGGGCAAGGTCAAGTATATTGAAAGCCTGGCGAAGGACGGCCACAAGGTGCTCATGGTTGGCGACGGCCTCAACGACACCCCTGCGCTGGGCGCGGCACATGTCTCGATCGCTCCAGCCACGGCGGCCGATGTCGGCCGCAAAGCTGCGGATTTCGTTTTCCTGCACGAAAGCCTTTCGGCCGTCTCCCTTGCGCTCGACGTTTCGCGAAAGGCCGGACAACTGATCCGGCAAAACATCGCCATCGCGATTGTCTACAACGCCATTGCCGTCCCGATCGCCATTTTGGGGCAGGTAACACCATTGATTGCGGCAATCGCGATGTCGGCCTCATCACTGCTTGTCATTGGCAATGCGTCGAGGCTGCAAGGTTATGTGCCAGACGTGCCAAGGAGAACTGCTCCGCCTGATAGCCGCTCCCACACCGGCACATTGACGCAACCCTCATGACAATCCTGGTCTATCTCATACCGGTGGCTCTGTTGTTGGGCGGGCTTGGACTGTCTGGCTTCCTGTGGGCCTTGAGGAGTGGTCAATACGAGGATCTCGACGGAGCCGCCGAGCGTATCCTCATTGACCGGGACGAGAGGCCGGAACGCTGATTCCGTCACTCGAGGGCCTGCGTCGCCCGCGATGCAAGCGGCTGATGCCACGAAGTACCTCCCACGGCCGGACGAGCGCTGGCGATGTACGTGTTCCAAGTGCAACGGAGCGGATAGACCGGCGGCGCGGGTTTGTCGTGTCTGGCTGACCCAGATCAGTGCTGTCTCCTCATCGCCCTGATTTCAATGGACGAGTCTTTTCAAGGGGAGAACGCATGTCTAGCCAGACGGAAGCTGAGCGGCATCAGGTGCTGGCCGTGTTCCCCGGGGGCGCCGGCATTGTCGAAGCCGTGAGCAGGCCGGCGCACGTCATTGGAGGAGCCGATGCGTTCGAATGAGCGAGTTCAAGCCAGTTCGGTTCGTTGATGTCGCGCTGGAGGGGCAATTCTGGCGCGAGCGGCTGGAGACGGTGCTGACACGGACCATCCCCAGCCAGCACGCCCAGCTTGGCAAGCAAGGTGTATTGCTGTCCCTCACACTGCCGAACCAGTCGCTGCCACTGAGCGTCCCAGGCAACGAGCACGATTTCGGGCAGGTGTTCTGGGACTCCGACGCCGGCAAGTGGATAGAAGCAGCATCCTACGCGCTGTCACACAGGCGTGATCCCGACATCGAGGCATGGATCGAAAACATTGTCGATGATCTCGAAAAGGCGCAGGCTCCCGACGGTTATCTGAACTGCTGGTACCTGCAGCGCGAGCCCGACAAGCGCTGGACCAACCTGCGCGACAATCACGAACTCTACAATCTTGGACATCTGCTCGAGGGCGGTATCGCCTACTTCCTCGCGACGGGCCGGCGCCGGCTCCTGGACATCCTTGAGCGGTATGTTGACCATGTGTGCAAGACATTCGGCCCGAACCCCGGCCAGAAGCGCGGCTATTGCGGCCATCAGGAAATCGAGCTGGCCCTCGTAAAGCTCTATCGCTTGACCGGAGACAGAATGCATCTCGACCTCGCGGCCTATTTCATGAATGAGCGCGGGCGTCAGCCGCACTACTTCGATCAGGAAGCGGTCGCGCGCGGGGAGAACCCCAGGGATTTCAGGGCGCAAAGATATGAGTACAACCAGTCGCACAGGCCGATGCGCGAGCAAACTAAGGTGGTCGGACATGCGGTCCGAGCGATGTACATGCTTTCTGCCATGGCCGACCTCGCGGCGGAACTGAATGACGACAGCCTCAAGAAAGCATGCGAGGTGCTCTGGGCCGACGTCATCTCCTCGAAAATCTACATCACGTCCGGCTTGGGTCCGGCTGCCGCGAATGAAGGCTTTACTGAGGATCACGACCTGCCGAACGATACGGCGTATGCGGAGACCTGCGCCTCGGTAGGCCTGATCTTCTGGGCACATCGCATGCTGCATCTCGAACTCGACGGCCGATACGCCGACGTTCTGGAACAGGCGTTGTTCAACGGCGCGCTGACCGGCCTTTCGCGCGATGGCGAGCTCTATTTCTACTCCAATCCGCTCGAGAGCGATGGGCGACGCAGCAGATGGGCCTGGCACTCATGCCCATGCTGCACGATGAATTCGTCTCGTTTGATTGCTTCGATCGGAGGCTATTTCGTCTCGGCCAGTGAAAACGCAATCGCCTTCCATCTCTACGGCGGCGTTTCGACGAACATCCAACTCGCTACGGGCAATGTGTTCCTGCGGGAAACCAGCGCCTATCCATTTTTCGGCTCGATCAGGATCGAGGTCAGCCCTGACGCGCCAGCCGAGTTCACTATCAACCTCCGCATTCCCGGTTGGGCTCATGAAGCCGAAGCTTCGGTCGGGGGATGTGCAGTCGATGTGACGGCATGCACCAGAAATGGCTATCTTGCGATCTCGCGGCTATGGAGTGCCGGAGACACCATCGCCCTCGAGCTACCGATTTCTCCCGAGCGCATCTATGCTCATCCCTCGGTCAAGCAGGATATCGGCCGGGTGGCGCTTAAGCGCGGACCATTGGTTTATTGCGTTGAAGAGGTCGATAATCCCGGGGCGCCCGTGCAGCAGCTCACACTGCCGCGAGAGTCCGAGATCGAAACGATGGAACGGGGCGATCTTTTCGATGGCGTGGTCACGCTGACTGCCTCCGCGCAGCGCGTCGAAGACCAAGGCTGGGGAGACAGCCTATACAGAAATACACCCCCCATCGCTTCGGACTGCCGGCTAACCGCCCTGCCATACTATCTCTGGAACAATCGGGCAAAAGGCTCGATGCAGGTGTGGCTGCTGGAAAGCTGAATGGCCGAGGTGAGAAACCCGTTGGTTGGCTGGCTGTCTGCCCAGGTGAGCGGAGTATGCCAAAGTTTTGTTTGCAGGAGTGAACGGATGTCGCGATTTCGCCTATTGACGATCTTCATGTCGGGAATGCTGGGAACGGCGACGTTGCCGGATCCAGTCGCCTCGGCACCAGTCCTCAACCCCGCCAATCGCAATGGGCTGGTCGAGCAGAACGAATTACTGATGCTGGAGAACAGGCTGCGGCGGCAGCAATATCAGCAGCAGCAGCAGCAGTTCCGTTCCCAGGATCGCGAGATCGCGCCGCAGCAACGGCCCGATCGACCGCTTACTTGCCAGCTACAGCCGTCAAGCAACGGCTTTGTGAGCATCTGCCGCTGATGAGGCGGCTTGCCACTTATTTAGGCGGCCATAGCTTGTGCGCGTCGTGCTTAACTAGCATCAGAGGCGTTTTTTGATTTCGCAGCTCGTGCTTGGGCACTGGAGAGCCTACGCGATGGCGCCACGCTGATGGCCGACTCCGATGACAGCTTCGACATCATTGTCGTTGGAGCGGGGCCGGTCGGACTTTGCTTCGCCGCATCACTCGCTCAAAGCCAACTCAAGGTCGCAGTTGTCGAACAGAACTCAATTGATACTCTCGCCAATCCGCCTTTTGACGGCCGGGAAATCGCGCTGACCCACGCCTCGATCAGAATCCTTCGCGAGATCGGCGCTTGGGATGCCATCCCTGCTTCGGACAAATCACAGCTTCACGGCGCGCGCGTGCTCAACGGTTCGAGCCCTTTCGCTCTGCGTTTCGATCCTCCCAGCGGGTCTGGAGAACCCCTCGGAGTTTTGGTCCCAAATTGCCGGATCCGCGACGCGCTGTTCAAGACCATCCACGTGCAGAATCACGCGCGGCTGCTGTGCGGCCACTCGGTCGTAGATGCAACAACCAGCCACACAGGAGCACTCGTAACGCTGTCTAATGGCGTGCAGTTGAACGCTAGCCTTGTGGTTGCCGCCGATTCACGTCTGTCGGCCACTCGTGATCTGCTCGGCATAGGCGCCGATATCAATCGGCTTGGCTACTCGATGCTAATATGCCGGGTGCGGCATGAGCGCCCCCACCACCAGGTGGCAATCGAATGGTTCGATCACCATCAGACGATAGCGATGTTGCCCCTGGCGGAGGGAGTGTCGTCGCTGCTGCTCACCCTGCGCTCAAACGAGGCCGATAGACTGCTTGCCTTCAGCGACCATTTGTTTCTGAGGGAATTGACGAACCGGTGTCGAGGGCGCCTTGGAAAAATGACCTTGGCAAGCAAGCGCCACACCTATCCGCTGGTCACGACTTGGGCGCACAAATTCCGAGCTCCCAGCGCCGCACTCATCGGCGACGCTGCCATCGGCATGCACCCGGTGACTGCGCATGGTTTCAACATCGGTATCAGCGGCCAGAAGCAACTCGCCTATAGAATCCTAACAGCATGTCGCGACGGTCGCGAGATTGCCGATCCCGACATGCTGCACGGATACGAAAGGTGGCTTCGCCTGTCAGCGGCGCCGCTCTTCCATGGCACGAACATTGTCGTCGGACTCTACTCAAGCGAGCACCCGGCGGCACGGCTTGCACGACATGTGGGGCTTCGGTTCGCCCAACATGTCCCCTTTATGCGGCATGGCATTTCGGCCATGCTTAGGCGATGAAACCGTACCAGCAGCTTTGGACCGTGCGCGATGAAAGAGGGCCTCATTCGCCTGAGCAATCGCTGCCCCTGCAGGTATAGGCGGCAGCTTCCCGCGGCAGGTCCTAAATGTCGCCCCGATCGATCTTGGTCGGGCGCTCGTCATGGCCGGGGGCGTCGAGACGGAGGCGGATCGGCAATTTCTTTACAAGCTTGGCTGCAGAACTGCTCAGGGCTTCCTGTTCTCCGAGGCGGTGCCTCTCAGCCAAGCTCTTGAGTAAAAGAGCACCCGAAGCAATGTTGATCACCGCCGTCAACAGTCACTGCATCGAGCAGAGCGTCAAATGACCGATGGGCTGGGGTGAGGCGGGAATGGGAAACGCGTTGATCACGGGCGTGCAACGAGCGCAAATGGGTTCGACGTCGACAGCCCGTGCCATTTTCCCGACTGCGGGATGATCAGGCTTTCCAGCCCGGCGGCCAGCCGGTTTGCAGCCGAGTTGATGGTGTTGGCGTAGACGCGGGCGCCGCGCCGCTCCTGCCGCTCGGCCTGCGGTTCCGCCCCCGGCCACCACTCCAGAAATCGGGCGCGTCGGGGTCGCAGAATTCCCGATACCGCCTCCCAGACAGCCTCATACCGGCTGCGCTCGCTCTCCAGTTCCGCCTGTCGCGACAGGATATCGTAGGCGCGGGAATTGCTCTCATGGCATTTCCTTGTTCGGTCGTATCAGCTTGTTCGAAGCCCAGATATTGCCAAGGCCAGGTCGAATTTAGTTATCTTTTTCGATAATCAAGGGGCGCGGGGGGGCGAATCAAGGAGATCGATGTGACAATGACGGAGAGCCTACCCGGTGCCCTGACGAGGCGAAGCAAGCAGGTTGCAAAACGGCTGATCGGCTACGATTCCCGCAACTGGCTGCGCATCAGGCAGATCGAGGCGTTCACCGCGTTTCTTGAAGCTGACGGCCGCGAATCATCTGACGTGATCGAGGTTTCACCCGGCTGGAACCGCTACTGGAAGACGATGTGCTCCAACTATACCTCGGTCGATTTCCCTGATTTCGACGTCTGCAAGGACCGCACCGACCGGCAATATTCCGTGGTCATCGCCGACCAGGTGCTGGAGCATGTGCAGCGCCCGTTTGCCGCGGCACAGAATATCCACGCCATGACCCGGCCGGGCGGCTGGGCGATGGTGGCGACGCCATTCCTGTTCAGGGTGCATGCCAGGCCGCACGACTACAACCGCTGGACCCCCGCCGGCCTGAAGCAGGTGATGGTCGAAGGCGGCTTCCCGGAATCCGGGATAGAAGTGTTCGGCTGGGGCAACAGAGCCTGCGCCAAAGCCCATATCGGCGGCCCGGTGCGCGCCTACGGCCTATGGCGCGACCTCAGCAACGACGAGGAATACCCGCTGATGGTCTGGGCGTTCGCGCGCAAGCCGGAGTAAGAGCGTAGTCTCCCCGCTTGAGGACCCTTGAGGGGAGATGCTCGGCAGAGCAGAGGGGTCATCTCGCGTAAAGCGCGGGCATCCTCTGTCCCCGATAAAGGCTGCTTCAACTCGTGCCGACCCCCCGCTGTCGCCATCGGCATAATCTCCCCCTTCAAGGGCCCCTCAAGGGGGAGATTATGCGCACTCCCCCGCCGCTTCACCTGCCTCGCATGCCGGTGCCGATACCAGCAGGCCAGCGCAGCAGAGCTGTGCGAAGGCCGGTATCAACCTTGAGGTCAGGCGCGAACGGGACGACGGCTACTTTAGATGAAAATAGATCAAGGCTTCATCCGCGGCTTGGCCAAGTCTCGGGAGGACCGGCTGCTTGTCAAAACGGTGATCGATCTTGGTCGGGCGCTCCGCATCGATGTCATGGCCGAGGCGTTGAAACAGAGGCGGACCGGCAAATTTTGTACAAGCTAGGCTGCAGAACTGCTCAGGCTTCCTGTTCTCCAAGGCGGTGCCTCTAAGCCAGGCGCTTGAATTGGCACTGAAAGAGCACGCGAAGCAATGTTGATCGCCGCCGTCATCAGTCACTGCATCGAGCAGAGCGTAAAAGGACCGATGGGCCGGGCGAGGCGGGAATGGGAAACGCGTTGATCACTGGCGTGCCATACGCTGTTCGTGGCGCAGGTTAGGTTTTCCAGGGTGGCAAGTCGCCTCCAGTCCGCGATTCACTTCGGTTACGCCGATCATGATGTCCGGAAGCAAAGCGAAGGCTTAGAAGGGTAGTCCGCTTGCTCAGGTCAGACAAATCCCAGTTGTTGGGCGGTCTGGAACAAAGCGAGCAGCATGATCAGGCAGCCGACGAGCCGCAAAAGCGTCCGCTCGGCAATCGCCTTGAGCACCCATCCGGCAAGCGGAGCGGCGACTATGCCGCCCACGATCAGCCCCAGCACCGAGCTTGCATGTGTCGACAGCGCCCCCGCTTCCTGCCAGTGCCCACTGACGAGCGCGACGATGAAGGTGACGGACACCGCTAGCGTGATCAGGAACTCGGCCGCATTGACAGTGCCGATCACGTAGCGGGGCGGCGCGCCGGCGCCGAGCAATCCGGTCACGACCATCGGGCCCCATCCGCCGCCACCTGCAGCGTCGAGGAAGCCGCCGACAGTGCCCAGCGGCGCCACAAGACGGGTAGGAACCGGATTGCTGGGGATCTTGCGGAACGACCGGAGGAACAGCCAGAGCCCGATCACAGCGAGATAGGTCGTGACGTAGGGCTTCACCATGTCGCCGTCGAACGAGGTCAGCACGAAGGCGCCGAGGCAGCCGCCGAGAATGCCGAAAGGAGCAAGCCGCCAGAACAGCTTCCAGTCGATATTGCGGTGGTAGTGGTGCGCCGTGCCGGAAGCGGCCGTGGTGAACACTTCCGCCGCGTGTACCGCGGCGGAAGCCTGCGCCGGCGGAACACCGAAGGAGAGCAGCACGGTGGAGGAGATCGCGCCATAGGCCATGCCTAACGCGCCGTCAACGGCCTGGGCGAGGAAGCCGACAATGGCGAACAGAATGAAGTCAGTCATTGGTGTCCGCCGTGAAAGTGCCGCCGTATGTAGCCTTATGGATGTGGCATCCGGCTTGGCTCCGCGTCAGAGAAAAGGGCGGCATCGCTGCCGCCCATCGAGATTGTTGAGGTGCGTGGACCTTAGAAATCCATACCGCCCATACCGCCCATGCCACCCATGCCGCCGCCGCCCATGCCGCCAGGCATGCCGCCGCCAGCCGACTCCTTCTTCGGAGCCTCCGCGATCATGGC